>JACQPI010000062.1 GCA_016207585.1 Elusimicrobiota bacterium
AGGCCCAACGAGCTTTCCGGGGGCCAGCAGCAAAGGGTCGCGATCGCACGAGCCCTTGTGAACCGCCCCCGCATCCTATTCGCCGACGAGCCGACCGGCAACATCGCCTCGGACCAGGCCGAAGACATCCTGCGCCAGCTCAAGCTCCTCAACGACGCGGGGATCACGATCGTCATGGTGACCCATGAGGCCGACATCGCCGCGCACGCCAAGCGCGTCATCCGAATCAAGGACGGAAGCATCGTCGCGGACGATTCCAGCGAAGAACTCCACGGTGGTCGCGCAAGCCCGGCGGTACGCACGCTTCCATCCAGGGCCGCTCGTTGGGTCTCGCAGCCGCCCGCGCTGGGGGTGAGCACGGCCCAGTTCTGGGAATATGGCGCCTCCGCCCTGCGCGCCATGGCGGCCAACAAGCTCCGGAGCGCGCTGTCGATGCTGGGCATTCTCATCGGTGTCGCCGCCGTGATCGCGATGCTGGCGGTCGGCAGGGGCGCCCAAAAAGCGATCGAGGCGCGCATCGCAAGCCTCGGTTCGAACCTGGTCATGCTCATGCCCGGATCCCCCAGTTCGCACGGCGTCCGGGGGGAGTCGGGCTCCTACAGCCGGCTGAGCCTCGACGACGTCAAGGCGATACAGAAGGCAAACCCGCATATCGTCCACGTGGATGGAAACGTCTCCGGCTCGGCTCAAATCGTTTATAAGGATAAGAACGTCAACACACAGATCACCGGCGCCACGCCTCTTTACGAAACCATGCGCTCGGCGAAACCCTACCACGGCCGCTTCTTCACCGACCCGGAAAACCTCCTTCAGGAACGGGTCGTCCTGCTGGGACAAACGGTCGTCAAAAATCTGTTCGAAGACGAGGACCCGACGGGAAAAGTGGTCAAAATCAACCACATCGGGTTCCGCGTGCTGGGGATCCTTCCAACCAAGGGGGCCAGCACCTTCCGAGACCAAGACGACATGGCGCTCGTTCCTCTCCATACCGCGATGAAGCGGTTGCTGGGGAAAAAATACCTTTCCTTTGTCGCGATCGAATGCGACGACCCGGCGGCCATCCCGGAAGTCATCGCCGACGTTCAAGCCTTGATGCGCCGCCGCCACCATCTGCCCTCTTATAAGGACGATGATTTTACATTAAGGAACATGGCGGACATCCAGGCGGCGCTTTCCGGCACGACGCAGACGTTCACCCTGCTTCTGGGGATCGTCGCGGCAATCTCCTTGCTGGTCGGAGGAATCGGCATCATGAACATCATGCTGGTCTCCGTATCCGAGCGCACCCGTGAAATCGGCTTGCGCAAGGCGGTCGGCGCGCCTCGCCGGGCGATCCTGGCGCAATTCCTGATCGAATCCGCGGTCCTCTCCACGCTCGGCGGCTTCATCGGTATTTTGCTCGGAGTCATGATCTCCCTCGTCTTATCCCGCGCCGCGGGCTGGGCGGCGGTCGTGACCCCGCAGGCGGTGCTCCTGGCGTTCACTTTCTCCACGAGCGTCGGAATCCTCTTTGGCTTCTGGCCGGCGCGAAAAGCGTCCCTGCTGTCTCCCATCGAGGCGCTTCGCTACGAATAGGCGCCGGTCCTCTGGAAAAATATGGCGCGACTTCAAGGTTTTCTGGTACAATGCACAGCGTCGAAAATTCAAGAAAGGCAAGGAGATCATTCCATGAGCAGCAAGAATCCATATGTCGGACCTATCGCATGCGCCGCCGCGTTGATTGCCGGGCTTTCCTTTTCGGCACAGTCGTCTTGGGCCAAATCGCAAACCGACTCCCTCGTGGGCGAACCCGGATTTTCCAATGAAAGCTTGGATCAGCAGCGCGCGGCGCTGGAAGCCAAGCTGACAAACCGCATCGCAACCATCGAGCGCAACACGGAGAGCCTCCAATCCTTTCAAAATCGGATGAAAAAGGAGCGCATGGATTTTGAGCGTCATACCACGGAAGAAGAGAAGGCCTTTCTTCTTTATTTGAAGTCCATGAACCCGGAGGAGCGGGAAGACGCCTTCAAAATTTTTTCGGACAAGCAGGCCAAGAAACGCGCCGTTTTCGACAAGGCCCTCCTGGCCAAACAACAGGATTGGTTTTCGGAGAACGTCAAGAACGTCTCCCAGACGACGCCGATCGATTCGGAGCCCTCCGCCGTGAAAGAAGTCTCGGACGCCGGCATGGCCCCTCAAGGCGACGAAGACAAGGAGTCTGCGGAGGTCTCGATCCTACAGGCGCCCGGGAGCAAGGAAAAAGCTCCGCCCCAACCGAAGCCGAAGGGCAAGATCAAGAAAACCGCGGCCCGCTGAAGCCCGTCGCCGCGAACCGTCAGTCGTAAAGAACTTTAGTCCCATGAGAAATAGGGCACAAAGGCCGGGTATTTTGATCTCTCAATTTCGTATAATCTCCAGGAAAGCGGTCCTCATAGGACCAGGAGGATTCACCATGGCGGATTGTCTCGTTCAAAAGAGAGCTCCCTCGTTCAAGACGACGGCCGTCGTCAACAAGCGTTTTCAGGAAATCCAGCTGGAGGACTACAAGGGCAAATGGGTCATCCTGTTTTTCTACCCGCTCGATTTCACGTTCGTCTGTCCGACCGAAATAACGGCCTTCAGCGACCACATTCAAGACTTCAAGAAGCTGGGCTGCGAGGTCCTAGGCTGCTCCATCGACAGCCAATACACGCACCTCGCCTGGATCAACACCCCCCGCAAGGAAGGCGGCCTCGGAGACATTCAATTCCCCCTGCTCGCCGACGTGACCAAGAAAATCGCCTCGGATTACGGCGTCCTCACGGAGGCAGGCATCGCCCTGCGCGGACTTTTCCTAGTCAACCCGCAAGGCACCGTCGTCTACGGCGTCGTGCACGATTTCGGCGTCGGGCGCAACGTCGACGAGGCGCTCCGGGTCTTGAAAGCCTTCCAGCACGTCGAAAAGACCGGCGAGGTATGTCCCGCCAATTGGCAGACCGGCGGCAAGACCATCAAGGCCGATCCGGTTAAATCCAAGGAATTCTTCGCCTCGGCCGCATCATAGCAGGGGTCCGTCGATCCCGTTGCCGTCCAGCGGATCGTTCTCGGCCCCATCCTCGGAAAGCATTTCGCGAGCTTGCTCCGCCGGAACTTCGTGGACTCGATTCAGTTTTCGAGCGATCGTTCTGGACTTGCGGGCCGCCGACTCGACTTGCTGGCTGGCCTCCTCCAGTTTCCTTTGGGTCCTATCCAAGAGGTCCCCAAACCGCCCGAACTCCGTCTTGATGGCCCCCAGCAAGGCCCACACCTCGCCGGATTTTTTCTCGATCGCAAGGGTCCTGAAACCCATCTGCAAGCTATTGAGGAGCGCGGCCAGGTTCGACGGGCCGACAACGGATATCCGATGCTCTCGCTGCAAAACCTCGGCTAGCCCGCGGATTTGAACCACCTCGGCATACAATCCCTCACTGGGCAGGTACATGATGCCGAAATCGGTGGTCTTGGGCGGGTTGAGATATTTTTCCCGGATCCGACGCGCCTCGCGCTTCACCGAGTCGACTAAATCGCGCGTCGACTTTTCCAGCGACGCCGCGTCTCCCTGATCCCGCGCGTCCAAAATTCGCTGGTAATCCTCCACCGGAAACTTCGAATCGACGGGCAGCCACACCGGTTCCTGCTCGTCCCCCCGGCGTCCCGGCAGGCGGATCGCGACCTCCACGAAATCCTGCGAGTCCTCCCGCGTTTTGACGTTCTCCTGATATTGGTCCTTGGTCAGTATTTCCGAGAGGAGCGACTTCAGCTGCATTTCGCCCCAGCTCCCCCGCGTTTTCACGTTCGTCAACAACCTTTTTAAATCGCCCACGCCGGTCGCCAGAGACTGCATCTCGCCCAGCCCCTTCTGGACCGCCTCCAGACGCTGGCTGACCACATGGAAGGATTCCGATAGACGCCGCTCCAGGGTCGTCTGCAGCTTTTCATCGACCGTCTGGCGCATCAACTCCAGTTTGGCGGCATTGTCCTGCTGAAGCTCGGAAAGCCGCTGCTGGACGCTCTCGCGAAGAGAATCCATGCGGGTTTCCGTCGTGTTCGCGGAAGATCTCAATTGGCCGCCGATTTCTTCGCGCAAATGCCTGGACTGGGCCACCCACTCTTCCCTGTTGCGCGTCAGATCGTCTCGAGACCCCTTCTCCATACGTTCCAGTAGGGCCTCCAAACCTTTTAGTCCGGAGCTCAATTGCGCGAAAAAAAACATCCCCGCGCCCAGGAGGACGCAGCCGACGGCCAAGGCGATCCAAATCAACATGAAAAATTCCCTTCTCTTGATTATTTTAACATTATGCCGACCGCGACACAGCTGGAATTTTCGTTGCGTCTACTCTCGCGTGCGCGTATAGTGCTCCGGAATTCCAAGAACGCGCACCTCTATACTAATGAAAGTCGGCACGATCCTCGATTTGATCCGCATGGGCCGGGAGATATTCCTGTCGCCCTGGAAGAACCACCCGATCTCCAACGAGGTGGAACGCCTAGCGGCGCTGGGAGCCGGGCATATCGAGTTCACCACCGACTTTCTGTTCTCAAACCTGAAAGCGGCTCGGGCTTTCGAGTCCGAGAAGGCGCGCCTGGGAAGCATCGCGCGGGAAAGAGAATTGACGTATTCCTTCCACCTGCCGACCTCCGGCGGGTTTTGCACGGGCTCCGCCTGGAAGCAGGTGCGCAGCGGCTCCGTCGCCTGGCTCAGGGAATTCGTCCAGTCGATGGCCCCGATGGAACCCACGGGATACGTCATGCACCCCCAGGCGTTGTCCGATCTATTCCACATCGACCTGGGGCCGATGCAAACGGGGCTCCTGAGCGCACGGCAAGTCCTGTTCTATTTCACCCGGAATGTGATCATACCCAACGAGCGAGAAGCCTTGGCGGAAATACGCACGTTCGTCGCTCCGGAGAAAATATTCCTCGAAAACAGCGAAAACATCGATTTTTATATGCTAAAAGACTTTGCGCTCGACTCGGGATATTCCGTATGCATGGACGTAGGGCATCTGCTGGTGGACGGGCAGGATCTCTCCAAGTTCGCGAACACCTTTCGGCCCGTTCTTCGCCATGTCCATCTTCATGACGTTATCGACAAGGCGCCTGCGAATACCCCGGGGCAACACCGCGACCATCGCCCCCTGGGGACCGGGATCGCCGACGTTCCCGAAATCGTGCGCCTGCTGCATTCCGTGGAATTCGACGGGGCGATCGTGATTGAGGACTATTTCCAGGATCCGGCCGATTCCATCCGATACCTCGTCGAGCGCCTGCGGGGCCGCCCATGACCCAAGAAACGGCCCTGGTGACGGGGGCCTGCGGTTTCGTAGGTTCCCACATGACCGCGCACCTCGCGGCGAAAGGCTATCGGGTCGTCGCGACGGATCACCCCGGAGCGGATCGCCGGCGCCTGGCGGCGGGGATCGAATTCATCCCGGCCGACATCACACGGCCCGAGAGCCTCGAAGCGCTGGGGCGCGCGGAGATTCACAAGATTTTCCACGTCGCGGCGGTTTTTGATTACCTTGCCTCCCAAGAAACGCTCGAGCGCGTCAACTGCCAGGGGACGCGACACTTGCTCGAATTCCTCTCCAATCGCAGGAGTTCCATAAGACACGTCGTCGTTTGGAGTTCCGGAAGCGTTTACGGGAGAAACTTCAAGCGCGCGGCCGTGACGGAGAAAGACGCGACCGACCCGATCAATCCCTACGAGAGGTCCAAGCTGCTCCAGGAAACGATCGCCTTGGATTTCCAAAAAACCACGGGGCTGCCGGTCACCGTCATCCGTCCCTCCGCCATCTACGGTCCGCAGAGCCGTTACGGCATGGCAGTCCCCGTCTTTCTCATTCGCAAGGGCCTGCTGCGCTTCGTTCCAGGAGACGGCCGGCCGATCGGCAGCTTCGCGCACGTCGACGACGTGGTCGGCGCAGCGGAATTCCTGAGCGCCCGGCCCGAAGCCGCGGGCGAGATATACAACGTCTCGGACGATTCCTCCATGATGATCGAGGACGCCCTCTGCCTGGCGGCCGATCTCATGGGAGTCCGTTTTTTCAGGGCCCACATTCCCCTTCCCCCGCTCCTCTGGGCCGCCTGGATCGATGAAACGGTGAGCCGGATGCTGCGCCGACGCCCCTTGCTGGAGCGAGACTTGATCGAGTACATGCGGCGAAATTTTTGGATGGACAATTCGAAGCTGAAATCCCTGGGTTACGCGTTCAAATACCCGACCTTGCGCAGCGGCCTCCCCGGGACAATCGAGTGGTACCGGCGCGCGGGTTGGATATAATGGAGGGACCTCCCCTTCAATCGGCGAGTTTTCTGATCGACGCTTTTTTCCTACTTCCGTTGTGCGGCTACCTCGCCGCGCGCATCTCAAACCGATTCCATATTTCCTCGCCGTGCCTCCTAGGGCTCGCCCTGGCGAGCTTCTGGATCATCGCGGGAGGCCTCTACTTCGACCGCCTGGACTTTCCGTTCTTAGGCGAGGCGGGGCGGGGGAACCACTTCATGTGGAACTCCGGCATCGAGATCCTCGGTTTTACCCCTCTGTTCGCATTTCCGCGTCCCACGTATGAGCCGTTTTTTTCCCTTCCAAACCTATTTGCCCTCGTCTCTTTCCTTTTTATCTACCCGGCGGCCCTATACCTGGGGTTTCGCGCCGGACAGCGCGACGGGGCATGACACGGGGCATGACGCCCTTGCCACGCCATATCCAGTAAAATACAATCTCCCTGAAAGCCCCATCGATGAGGATGTTCAACTCCTTGCGTCCACGGCGGTTTTTCCTGATCCTTGCATGGATCGCGTGTCTCCCCGCGGCCTGCGCGTTCGCTCCACGCGCAAGCCGCGAGCCGCTGGTAGACATTCGTGAAATCTCCAAAGACATCGTGGTCGATTTTCCATACGCCACGGACCGCAACTTCACCCACAGAACCCTGTACCCGGTCAACCGCTGCCTCCTGCGGGCCTCCGTGGCCAAACGCCTGGCCCTGGTTCAATCCGATCTCGCTCCTCAAGGCCTGGGCCTGAAACTCTGGGACTGCTACCGGCCTTTGTCCATACAGAAAAAGCTATGGGAACTCGTCCCCAACCCCGACTACGTCGCGGACCCCAAAAGGGGCTCCCGCCATAATCGCGGCGCGGCGGTCGATGTCACCCTCGTGGATTCCGGGAGCCGGCCGCTCGAGATGCCGACCGATTTCGACGATTTCTCCCCCAAGGCGCACCGGGATTATCCGCAGCTGGATACGAAGGTCCTTGATAACCGCCGGCGCCTGGAACACGCGATGCGTCGACGGGGATTTTCTGGACTAAAAACGGAATGGTGGCATTTCGACGCGGTCGGATGGGAGCGCTACCCCCTCTTGGACATCCCGCTCAACGACGCTTTGGAAGCTGCCCCATGAACGAGGCCGCCATCGTGCGCGTGCGGGCCGCGCCGCTCAACGTCCCGATGACGGAACCCTTCGAGATCGCAACCGGCGTTCGCACGCGCGTCGAGAACGTCCTCGTTCTCGTGAAACTGGCGGACGGGACTCACGGTTTCGGAGAATGCGCGCCCTTTTCCGCCGTGTCGAAAGAAACCCAGGCCTCGGCCCTCGCGGCCGTCCGGCGAGGGCGTGAACATCTCATCGGAAAAAACGCTTCGGACTTTCTATCCTTGGCCCGCGCCCTGGAGGAGCGGATCGGCCCTCATGGGAGCGCCCGCGCGGGGCTGGAAATGGCGGTCCTGGACGCGCGGATGCGCCAGCTCGGGATTCCTCTCTGGCGTTACTTCGGCGGCGCCGGTCGCCGCGTCCGGACCGACATTACCGTAACGCTCGTGACTCCTTCCGCCGCGCGGCGCGCCGCGCGGCGGATTCTGGCCCGAGGCGTCTCGACCATCAAAATCAAGATCGGCCGGGACCTCGACGAGGACATCGAGCGCATCCGCGCGGTCGCCTCGGAGGCTCCGAGAGCGGAATTGCTCCTGGACGCCAATGAGGGCTACCGGGCCCGGCAGGCCCTATCGCTCCTGCGGCGCTTGCGCGCGCTCGGCATCCGACCCGCGTTGTTGGAGCAACCGGTCGCGCGGCACGATTGGACCGGCCTCGCCCAGGTATCCCGCGAAGGCGGGGTTCCCGTGGCGGCCGATGAGTCGGTCTCAAGTCTTGCCGAGGCCTGGACGCTCCTGCGCCACCGAGCCGCCGCCGTCATCAATATCAAGCTCATGAAGTACGGCATCGCGCACGCCCTGGCGATCGCGAGGTTGGCGCGCGCCAGCGGCCTAAGGCTCATGATTGGAGGAATGGTGGAATCGACGCTGGCCATGGGATGCGCCGCCCACCTCGCGGCCGGTTTCGGCGGCTTTCGCTTCATCGACCTGGATACCCCGCTTTGGTTCGCCCGTAACCCCATGCGAGGACTCTCGATCGGGCCCGGCGGACTCTATGATCTGGGCCCGGTGCGCGCAGGGATCGGCTCTTTCCCGCGCGACTCGGCATGAGCGCCGCCGTCCGGTGCCCCGCCT
>JACQPI010000063.1 GCA_016207585.1 Elusimicrobiota bacterium
CCTTGACAGCCTCCGGGACGCCTGTTATATACCCCCTGTAGAACGTTCGCGCACGCGAACCGAAACGTGCGAGCGCCTCTTGCGCCGGGAGAAGCTCTCACAACCACGAATAAGGCAGCCCTTTGAGCCAGTCGCGCTCCCGCCGCCGGATGCGCTTGTTGCCCGCGCTGTGCGTCGCCCTATTGGGGGCGCGCGCGACGGCGCGGGCCCAATTTTCCCTGCCCTACGACCCCGACTTCCAGCAGGCCGCGCCCCGCGAGGAGGCCCCCGCCGCCCTGCCGCTCTCCGAGGAGGCTCTCCCGCCCCCGGGCGAAATCCCCCAGGCGCCGGTCCCGTCGGAGCAAATCCGGGCCCTTCTGTCCTCGGCCGGCCCGTTCCTCCTCCTGGACCGCCCGGACCCGGCGCGCCTCTTTCCCGCGGTCGGCGAGGAACCGCAGCCCCGCAGCCTCGCCGATTTCCAGAGGGATTTCCGCCCGTTCAAGATCGACGCGGCTCGGTGGAACTCGATGCGCCGGGACTATGAGACGGGCCGGCTGCCGATCGAGGAAATCGTGACGCCCGTCGCCCCGCTGCCGCCCAGCGAGCTCTTCGGCTCGACCGAGACGCCCAAGCCGCCGCCGCCCGAGCTGGAGCTGCCCACCTACGGGACGAGCCTCTCCGTGACGGGCCGCAAAGTCGTCGGGTTTCAGTTCAGCGAGAAGCGGTTTCTCCACGATCAGAAGACGAGCGGGAGGCCCAAGTCGACCAACCTCATCGACATCACCCAGCAGCTCCAACTGCGCATGCAGGGGAAGGTGGGGCCGAAGATCACGGTCAACGTGGATTTCGACGACACCAAGACGAACAAGCAGGACATCTCCGTCGTCTACACGGGAGACCCCGACGAGGTGGTGCAGAACGCCTCTTTCGGAGACATCGACCTCTCGCTGCCCGCCACCGAGTTCGTGAGCTACAACAAGCAGCTCTTCGGTATCCGCGCCGACCTCAAATGGAAGGGCTTCCGCGGCAGCCTCATCGGCTCGCGCACGAAAGGGCAGACGAAGACCCGCCGCTTCGTCGGCAACACCCAGTTCGCGACCCTCGACATCGCCGACACGAGCTACCTGCGCCGCCAATACTACGACCTGACCTTCGGCAACTCGGCGCGCCTGCCGCTGCAGGTCGCGACGGAGCGGGTCTTCCTGGCCCAGCAAAACCCGCAATCGGTCAACGCCAACTCCGTGAATTTGACGGTCGACGACCTCGCGGTCCCGTCGTCGAGCTTCACCGGCACATTCAACCAGCTCCTGCCGGGCCTCGACTACACGGTCGACTACGTGAGAGGCATCCTGACCTTCCGCACGCCGATGCAGCCGCAATTCGTGGTCGCGGTCGACTTCATCGACGCGACCGGAAACCATATCATCTCCCAGACCACAAGCAGCTTCGCGGGCGGGACGGGGCTGCTCAAGCTCATCAAGACCAGCGGCGACGTCCCCTTGAGCCTCTCGACCGCCACGACCTCCGAGGTCGGCTTCAACCGCGAGCTCAAGACGGTCTACTCGGTCGGACAGAACCAGATCGTCCGCGACGACGGCCGGGGCAGTTTCATCTTCCGCGTCATCGACCCGCACACCCGCGAGGAAGTGGGTTCCACCCTAAATCCAATCCAGAAATACCCGGACACGATCCAGGTGGATTTCGAGAACGGGACTTTCCGGCTCCTGGAGCCTTTCGGGCTCAGCGTCTCTTCCCCCGAGCCGGACCCGAGCCTCTACTCCCCCACCCCGGTCTCCAAGCGCCTCATCCACCTCGAATACCGCTTCCGGCTGAGGACCTTCTTCTTGGAGCCGAACCTCGTGCTGCAGTCGGAGATCGTCCTCGTCGACGGGGTGCGCCTGGTGCGCAACGTGGACTACTTCATCGACTACGACTCGGGCTTCATCACCTTCTTCAATGAGAACCGGATCCAGCCCGACTCGATCATCGACATCAGCTACGAGGTGGCTCCCTTCGCCGGGACGACCTCCGAGAGCATCCTGGGCACCCGGATCGCGCACGAGTTCAACAAGCACTTCGCGCTGGGTTCGACGATCCTGTACCAGTCGGGCTCGAAGTCCCCTTCCATCCCGAGCGTCACGGACCTGGCCAAGAGCCTGCTCATCTACGAGGGGGACACCCAGCTCAAGGACCTCTGGCTGCTGCCCAAGCTCAAGGGGACGATCCAGGCCGAGATCGCCCGCAGCCACCAGGACCCCAACCTCAACGGCAACGCCCTCATCGACAACATGGAGGGCTCCCGGCAGGAGATCAGCGCCGGGCTCCTATCGACCCAGTGGCAGATCGCCTCGAACCCGACGCAGGGCCCTCCCGACCCCCAGTCGCAGAACCTCTTCAATGAGGACGTGCCGGTCCTGTCAATCAACCCCAACGCCCAGGCGCGGTCCAACGAGACCCAGAAGGTGCTCGACGTCAGCTACGACTTCACGGTCAACTCCACGACCGAGACCTCTTTCGTCTACGTTTTTTCCCCCACCGGCGTCGATTTCTCCCAGAAGTCGCTCCTGGAGGTCACGATGCTGGGGGACCTCTCCAACAACGAAATCAACTTCCGCTTCGGCGGCATCAACGAGGACTCCGACGGCGCGGGCGGCACGACCTTGAGTTGCTCCAACGGGCAGCTCCGCCTCAACGCCCCCAAGACCGAGGACCTCAACTGCGACGGCATCCTGCAGCCGGCCGAGGATATCGGGTGGCTCCATAGCCCGGCGGGCAAGAACTCGGCCCGCTACGGCGCCTCCAACGGCCGGATCGACTCGCAGGACCTCAATCAAAACAGCGTCCTGGACCCCGACGACGGAACGGGCGACAACTACGGCTACGCCGCCGCCGGCTCCCAACAGCAGCTTTTCGACGCCACCTCCGGCTCGAGCCGCACCGCCGTCGACTTCGGCGCCGGCCAGTGGCACACCTTTCAGATACCTCTCAACATCTCGACCGCGACCCTCTCGCGCTGGACCAACGTCAAGGAGATACGCATTTCCCTACGGCGCCGCTCCGGGGGCAACCCCACCGGCACCCTGCGCTTCGCGCGCATCGCGACGGTCGGCAACTCCTGGCTGCCGGGCCAAGCCGGCGACCCGCGCACCGGCGGCGGCCAAAAGGCCTCCGAGAAGCTCATCATCTCGGCCGTCAACAGCGTCGACAACCCGAACTACCGCCCCATCTTCAACGCCGGCGGCGACGCCCAGCAGGTCTTCAACGACCTCTACGGCAGCTTCGGCAACCTCCAGAGGCAGTCCGGGACGCAGAACATCTCCGAACAGGCGCTGCAGCTCGCCTGGAGCGGGCTCGCAGCGGGAACTACGGTCTACACCAAGCGCTCCTTCCCGCGCGCCATCGACATCAGCCAGCACAAGCAGTTCAATTTCCTCCTCTACGCCAACGCGGATATCAACAACCCGCAAAACGGCGACAAGACCTTCTTTTTGCGCATCGGCTCGGACCAGAATTTCTTCGAGATGCGCATCCCCCTGGACTTCACGGGCTGGAAGCGCTTCGCCGCCACCCAGGTGGACGTCAACGGGGACCAGACGCCCGACCGCTGGGACCTCCTGAAGGGCACGCCCGGTGCCGTGGTCTTCTCGACCGGCAGCCCGAACTTCCAGCAGGTGGCCGGCATCGTCGCGGGCGTCTATTCATCGAGCGCCGCGACCTCGGGCTCCTGCGGAGAGCTCAACTGCGGCAGCGTCTGGCTCAACGAGATATATCTCGACCAGCCCATCACCCGCATCGGCCTGGCGCACAAGCTCCAGCTGGATTTCGACGTCCCCAACTGGGCGACCTTCGGGACCAAGACGCGTTTCGTGGACCGCAACTACCAGACCCCGACCACCACCATCTCCAACCAGGACAACCGCCAAGACAACGCCTACCTCAACCTCACCCGGCTGACCTTCTTCCCGATGACCTTCGCGGTGGCGCGGACCATCACCGTCACCCCGAACACCAATGTGACCGGCACGGGCGACACCTCCAACATCGTCAACCTCCTGCAGGGGGGCAAGGTGACCCAGTGGAGCGGCAACGCCAACGGGAACTTCGCCTACGGCGCCTACCCGCGCCTGAGCCTTGGCTACATCCGCGCCCGGACGGAATACGAGCTCCTAACCCGGCTCGACGACCGCAACACCTACAACAGCGCCTTGAGCTACGCGGTGCCGCTCAACTCCCGGCTGCTCCCGCGCACCGTCGACCTTAACTACTCCTTCAGCCGGTACTCCGTCTCCTTCGACAAGATCGAGGTGCTGCGCAGCCCCGGGAATTTCAACACCGAGGAGCTCACCGACGCCTACGGCACGCGCCTCTCCTTCACCCCGTGGAACGGCGCCTCGCTCAACCCCAACTACTCCTACACCGACGTGCGGGAGCGCCGCTCGGATTTCACCTCGGGCAGCGAGGTCCGTTTGAAGTACCCGAAATCCTCCAACCAGACGGCCGGCTTCTCCTCCAATTTCCGGCTCCTCTCGTGGCTCAACCCCTCGGTCGGCTACAACGTCAACACCATCGAGAACAACATCCTCAACGTCTCGACGTTCATCGTCTCCGGCTCGACCTTGGTCTTCAACGTCGGCGACATCAAGACGATCAACCGTTCCGCCAACGGCAATATCAGCCTGCCGCTCAACGTCGTCGACATCTACCGGGGAACCCGCCTGTTTCGCTCCTTCAGCATCTCCAACGGCTACCAGCTCCAGGACGGCGACACCTACAGCAACGTGGAAAAGGAGCTCTCGACGCGGCTGGCCCTGTGGACCCGCACGCCCCTGCGCGCCAAAACGGCCGCGGCCCAACGGGTCAACCTGACGACCCGCGACACGTTCAACTCCAACCAGCGCTGGTCCCCGCTCGAGGCGTACTCGATCGCGGGGCGCCTGGGCGCCTTCAAGACGCTGGCCGTTTCCAACAACTTCGTGCGCAGCCTCCAGCGGACCGAGACGACCGGGACCACGTCGCGGACGATCTCGACGACGCTGCCCGACATCGTCGCCTCCCTGAGCCAACTGGAGAAGCTCCTCTACGCCGACCGCTGGATGGCCAACGGCCAGACGAACATCCGGTACTCGGCCCACGACACCCACAATCTGGGCTTAAGCCGCGACGCCGACGACAATTTCGGGATGGACCTGCGCGGCATCATCCGCAACCGCTTCGACACGGCGATCACCTTCAACTTCCGCAACAGCTCGCGCCGGGACCTCATCCAGAAGGTCGTCACCAACCGCACCGAGCACAAGGACGCCACCCTCCAGACCACTTTCGACATCAACAATTTCCGCTTCACGCCCAAGGTCGACTTCACCAAGGACCTCGCGGTCCAGGGAAACGGCATCCAAACCCAGAACCTGACCGTCGTCACGCCCTCGGTCCTCTCGCGCGCCGACCTCTCCCTGCCGCGGGGGCTGGTGCTGCCCTTCATGAGCCGGCCGCTCTTGTTCACCAACCGCATCATCTGGACGAGCACGCTGTCCTTGGCGATCCGCTCCTCTCCCGTGACGGTGGCCGACAACTCCAAGCTGATGAACTTCAACACCAGCGCCGACTACGAGATCGCCAAGAACCTGCGCATGACCTTGAACGGGGCCTTCCAGCGACTGTGGCACAATTTCCTCAAGGAGGAGGAGTTCATCTCCTACCAGTTCGGCACGACGCTGACCTTCCAGTTCTAGCCGGGACTATGGCCGGCCAGAGTCGGTATGCGCGGCGCCGCCGCTCGCCTTAACCAGAGCGGAAAAGCGGTATAATGTCGTGTGAGATTGACGGTATTTCTGTTTTTTTCCGCCATGAGTTTGCATAGGCCCGCAATGCTTCACTCTCAATCGACGACTTTCCAGACGAATGCTCCGGCAGGGCAAAGCTTCACCGCAAGCTCCTATCTCCGCCGAGCCCTCGACGCCTCCCCGGAAATCCAGCAGGCGCGTCAAGCTTTCGAGTCTTCCAGGCACCAATGGCTTTCTTCCGTTTACAGCGCGGCGCTGCCGACCCTCTCATTCACGGGCACCTCCTACCCCTACGGCCACAATCCGCTCAACAGCTACCGATTCAGCAGCTTGCGCTTGAACCGCAGCGACATGGGGTTCACAACCACCGCCAGTTGGAACATCTTCAACAGCTTCCAAGACTATCTGACGGCCCGCTCGGCCCGATTGGCCAAGGACTCGTCCCAATTCTCCCTGCAGGCGGTCTTGCAAAACCGCGCCCTGGAAGCGCTGGGCGCTTTCTATGATTTGAGCCTCAAGGAGAACCTCCTCAGCGTCACGCGACAAAATCTGACGGCCCAAAAAGAGCAATACGACCTGAGCCTGGACCTCTACCGCAACGGACTCAAGAGCCTCGCGGACCTCCTCAAAAGCGAGACGGACTGGCGCTCGGCCCAGCTTCGAATGGCATCGGCCCAAGCCGATTACAAGAATTCTCTCGTCCGATTCAACCTCCTTCTCGATCGCCCCCTCCTGCAGCCGGCGGCGCTCGAAACCGAGCTGGCCCCCGGCACGACCGCGCTGCCGTCTATCGATGCGGATTTGGACCGCGCGCTCGTCCTGAGACCCGAGGTCCGCAAAGCCCAAGCCGATTTGGAACGCGGCGAGACGGTCTTGAAGCAGTCGATCCGGGGCAACCTCCTGCCCAGCCTGACTCTGACCGCCACCTGGAACCGCGAGGACCCGGCCACGTACAACCAACCCGGCTTCGCCCTAAGCGCCCCGAACCCGAATCGCCAGCTGTTCCTGGGGCTCTCCCTGCCGATCGATTTCAACTTTTTCTCCCAGACCCACGACGTTCTGGCGTCGAGGGCGGACCTGCGTAAAACGTCCGCCGCCCTTTCCCAAGCCGCCCGCGAGGCCAGCCGGGAATTGCATGAAGCCTTTATCGGCCTGGAGCAGGCCATCGAGGAATACCACGTGTCGACCCTAAAGGAGACAATCGCCCATCGAGCCCTGCGGCTGGTCAACGAACAATACCGCCAGGGCTCGGCGGACGCGATCCGCCTCGCCCAGGCGCAGCTCGATTACCTGGAAGCCCGCGTCCAAAAGAGCCGGGCGCTGCGGGACATCTTCATGCTCCGCCTAGAATACAAAGTCGCAACAGGAGAACCCTTATGGCAATAAACCCGGCCTTGCAAGATCCTGATGAAACAACCGTCTCCACGATACTGGGCAGTTCCTCCCATCGCTGGAAAAACAGGATTCCGCGAGTCTTGCGCGTCCGGCGCGGCCTGCTCTGGACGGCGCTTTTGATCCTCGCCGCAGGAGCCGGGGCCTTCCTTTGGCGCAAATACCATGCTAAAAAATCAGCGCCCACAACGCCCTCGGATACCGCCTCCGTCACCCGCGGCGATATCGAGGTGCATTTCTCCGACTCCGGAGAGCTGACCCCGAAGCACTACGTCGACATCGCCTCCAAGGTCAGCGGGCGGGTCATCCAGCTCTTGATTGAAGAAGGCTCTCCGGTGCGGAAAAACCAACACTTGGCCGTCATCCAACCCGGACGTACCGAGGCGGAACGCTACGTCCCCTTTACGGTGACGACCCCGCTCGCCGGAACCGTCATGCGCTACCAAAAACCCGAAAGCAACGAAGAAGGCCGCATCATCCGGTTGGGAGACTACGTGACGGGCCTCCTGGACTCGACTTCTCCCACCTACCTCATGACCGTCGCCGACCTCTCGCAGCTCGTAGTCAAGATGAAGATCAGCGAGATGGACATACTGAAGCTTAAGGGCGAGATGAGCGTGACCATCACGGTCGACGCCCTGCCAGGGGAAAATTTTCGGGGCAAGGTGAGCCTGATCTCGCCCCAAGCCGACAAGGACCAGAACAACCTCAAAACCTTCAAAGTCGAGGTGGCCCTTCTCAAGAGCGACCCGCGGCTCAAGCCCGGCATGACGGCCCGCGTCGACGGGCTCCTGCAAAAACGCCCGGGAGCGCTCAAGATTCCCCTCTCCGCCATTTTCGAGGAAGCCGGCAAGCCCGTCGCCTACCGAAAGCTCTCCAAGGGCGTCCCTCAGCGAGTCGAGCTCCAACTCGGCTTGCGCAACGAGACGGACGCCGAGGTCACGGGCGGCGCCCTGGAAGGACAGGAGTTCGCGACCGAGAAGCCCGCGCAACTCAAGAAGCCGTGATCCGTTGCCGACGCCTCGCCCGGACTTATGACAACGCCTACCCGGCGCTCAAAGGAGTCGACTTCAAGATCGCCCCCGGCGAGTTCGTCGCGATCATGGGCCCCTCCGGTTGCGGCAAATCGACGCTCCTAAATTTGCTCGGCCTCCTGGACCGCCCCACCTCCGGGGATTATTTTCTCAATGATCAAGACGTCTCGCGCCTGGCGGACCGCGAGCGCACTCGCAAGCGCCGCGAGCACATCGGCTTCGTGTTTCAGGCATTCAACCTTCTCCCGCGCCTTTCCGCCCTGGAAAACGTCTGCCTGCCGATGACCTACGCGGGCGTGCCGGCTTCCCAACGACTCGCGCGCGCCCAAGAGCTCCTGTCGCGGGTGGGCCTGGGGCCCAAGTTCCGACACACGCCGGTGGAACTCTCGGGCGGCGAGCGCCAGAGGGTGGGCATCGCTCGGGCTCTCGCCAACCGCCCCAGCCTCCTGCTCGCGGACGAGCCGACCGGCAATCTCGACTCCACGTCGAGCGGCGAGATAGTGTCGCTGTTCAAAGACCTCAACCAAGACGGCATGACGGTCATCTTGGTCACGCACGATCCCTCGATCAGCGCCGCGGCGGAGCGTATCCTGCGCCTTAAAGACGGGGAACTGGCCCCGTGAATCTGAACGAGGCTTTTAAAACCGGCCTTCGGGAGATACGGGCCCACGCGTTCCGGTCCATCTTGAGCTTCTCGGCCGTTTCGGTCGGGGTCGGCTCGATCCTATATACATTCGCCCAAACCCACGGGATGCGCGCGGCCCTGGACCGCTCGATCGCCTTGATGGGAGCGGGACGCATGCAAGTCCAAGCCAAGCGCAACTACGCCTCCCGCGGCTTCTCGCCGGGTCTGACCTGGGAGGACGTCTTGGAAATCAAGCGGGCGATGCCGGAAATGCAGATGATCTACCCCAAAGTCCGCCGCTGGAACGCGACCCTTCATTACAACGGCAAAAAAGTGGAGGGCGTCGCGGTCGAAGGCACCACTCAAGATTGGCGTAAACGCGACTGGGTGTACGGACTGCGCGGGCGCTTCCTCGACCGCTGGGACGTCGAGAAC
>JACQPI010000071.1 GCA_016207585.1 Elusimicrobiota bacterium
GCCGTTGACCGTCGGGAAGGGCGGCGGCTGGCGCGGCCACGCCTTCTTGCCCTCCATCGTTTCCAATAGGGCGGTGTCGCAGCCGGAGATGTACGCGCTCGCCCCGCGCATGATGAAAATGTTCTGCTTGAGAATCCCCGCCTCCGACGCTTCCCGGACCGCCGCTTCCAAAACCCTGTTTTGGCGCGCATACTCGCCCCGGATGAATATGAAAAGGCCGTCGGCCTCGATCGCGCGGCCGGCGATCAGCATCCCCTCGATGAGCGCGTGCGGGTTGCGCTCCATCAGGATACGGTCCTTGAAGCAGCCCGGCTCGCTCTCGTCGGCGTTGGCGACGAGATAGTGCGGCGTCCGGCGGTCCTTCTTCGGCGGCACGGTCTCCCACTTCATGCCGGAGGGAAAGCCGGCCCCCCCCAGCCCGCGCAGGTTGGATTTTTTGACCTCGGCGACGATCCGGCCGGCCTCCATCGTCTGCGCCTTCTCCCAGGCCCGGTAGCCTCCGGCGCGACGATACGCTTCCAGAGAGTGGAGTTGCGCGTCGTCGAAGTGTTCCATCACTATCCGAACGCCGGAGGAAGCGCCGCCCCGCTGACGAGGCTCCTCAGCGCGAACCCCGGCATTCTCATCCGGCGCGGTTTCTCCCGAACGAGCCCGCGCGAGAACGCGGTCCAAAGCCGCCCCGGTCGCCTCGCCGATGAGTTCGTCGTTGACCGTGAAGGCGGGAGCGAAATCACAAGCGCCCAGGCACTCGGCCGCCTCATAGGAGAATAGACCGTCCGGCGTCGCGCGGCCCTCCTCGACGCCCAGGCTCGATCGCAGGTGGTCCAAGGCCCTTGCGGACCCAGCCAGGTGGCAGGAAAGATTGCGGCAGACCTGGATACGGCAACGGCCGGCCGGCTCGGTCGTGAAGTACGGGTAGAACGTGACGAGCTCGTGCACCTGGGGAAGAGGCACTTGGAAGAGTTCCGCGACGTGGGCCTCGGCTTCAAGCGAAACGCTCCGGTGCCATTGCTGGACGTCGCGCAGCGCCTCGACGATTCCCATGATGGGATACGGGTAGCGCTTTTTCCAGGAGGCAAGGCGCTCCTGCTGCTCGCGGGTAAAAAGCCCGCGGTTTTCCATGGAGCCCTCTCCGCAAGACGTCTGCTTGGCCGTCTTCACCGATCGAGTTCCCCCGCGATCATGTTGATCGAGCCGAAGGTGGCGACGATGTCGGCCACCATGCCGCCCGCGATGAGTTTGGGCAAGAGCGCCATGTTGAAAAAACAGGGCGGGCGCACGCGCACGCGATAGGGGCGGTCCCCGCCGTCCGACACGACGTGAAAACCAAGCTCCCCGTTGCCGCCCTCGACGGCGAAGTACGCCTCGCCGGCCGGCGGGATGACGCCGCGCCCCCACATGACGACCTCGAAGTGTCGCATGAGCCCCTCGATCGAGCCGTAGGCCTCCTCCTTGCTGGGGAGCGTGAAGTCGGCCTTGGGCGCGACGACCTGGGAGTGACAGCCCCGTCCGCTCCCCTCCAAGGTCGCGTCGACCTGGGCCGCGGCAGACCACAATGTACCCGTCTCGCCGCGCTTGCCCCTGTCCGCCATCACGCCGCCCTCGATAAGCTCTTGGTCCGAGAGCGAGTGGGGGCCGGGCGGCATTTGCCGGAAGCACTGCTCGACGATGCGCAGGCTCTGTTCCATCTCCGCCAAGCGCACGAGGTAGCGGTCGAAGTTGTCTCCCGTGGAGCCGACCGGGACCTCGAATTCGAGGCGGTCGTAGACGAGGTACGGCTGGGCCCTGCGGACATCGTAAGGAACGCCCGCCGAACGCAGCATGGGTCCCGTCACCCCGTAGGCCAGGGCGTCCTCCCGACTGAGAACGCCGACCCCGGCCATCCGGTCGACGAATATGCGGTTCTTGGAAAGCAGCCCCTCCACCTCCCCAAGCGTCCGACGGATATCGCCGAAAATCTCAAGAAGCTGTTCCTGGAATCCCGCGGGCAGGTCCGACTTGACCCCGCCGACGCGGGTGTAGCTCGTCGTGACGCGGGCTCCGGTCAGCCTATCGATCATCTGGTAGAGCTGCTCCCGGGCCTTCATCATATAGAGAAACACCGTGAAGGCTCCCAATTCCATCGCGGAGGCGCCGACGCAGGTGAGGTGATCCGTCACGCGCGATATCTCGCAGGCGATGACGCGCAGGTACCGGCAGCGCTCCGGCAGCGCGAGGCCGGCCAGCTTCTCGACCGCCAGGCAATAGCCGACGTTGTTGATCAGCGGCGAGACGTAATTGAGGCGGTCGGTCCAGGGGACGACGTTGTTCCAGGGCTCGTTCTCGGCGTGCTTTTCGAAGGCCCGGTGCAGGTAGCCGATCTCGGCCTCGGCCTCGGCCACCTTTTCCCCCTCGAGTTCCAAGAGGAGCCGGATCACCCCGTGCATGGCCGGGTGGGCCGGGCCCATGTTCAGGAGATAGGACCTGAGTTCGCGCGGGGCGGAGGTCCCGTGCTTGGTCACGATTCTTTGTCCCTCGGCACGAGCCTGGGCCTCAGGTCCCCCTCCGTCATGCGGTCGCGCGAGTGGTCGTCCTTGGGGCCGATGAGGGGCTGGCGTTTGTTGATCGGATAATCCTTGCGCAGGGGATGGCCCTCGAACTGCTCGTAAAGAAGCAGTCTCTTGATCTCCGGGCGGTCCGCGAAGCGAACGCCGAACATATCCCATACCTCCCGCTCGAGCCAATCGGCGTTCGGCCACAAGTCTTGGACGGAGAGCGGCCCCTGCTCGCCCTCGACCCAACACTGCAGCGCGACGCGCCCCTCGACAAGGCCGGTCCCCGCGTCCAGGCTCATGAGGCGGTAGGTCAGCTTGAAACGGCATCCCCGCCGCGGCGCCGGGTTGGGCACTTCGACAGGGAGACCGTGCCGCTGCGCGCCTTGGCCGTACTGCGAATAGTCGACTGCGGTGAGATCGATCAAAACATTGAAGCCGCTCCCTTTGAGCTTTTCCAGCGCCGGATGCACCGAGGTTTGGCGCAGCAAAATGACGGAATCGAAACCGGTCCCTTCCAAGGACAAGGCGTCATCGCCTATTGATTCCTTGAGCGACTTGAAGACCTCCTCGCAGGAGATCATGTCGTCTCCTCCGCCCGGCATCCCTGCTTCTGGATCTTATCCTGCAGCATCATGAGCCCCTGCAGCACCGTTTCGGGGCGCGGCGGGCAGCCGGGGATGTAGAGGTCGACGGGCATGATCGTATCGATCCCCTGCAGCGTCGCGTAATCGTCGTAGAATCCCCCCGTGCAGGTGCAAACCCCGAAGGCGACGACCCACTTGGGAGAGTTCATTTGGTCGTAGATGCGCTTCAAGACCGGAGCCATCTTATGGCTGATCGTGCCGACCACCATCAGCACGTCCGCCTGCCTGGGAGAAAATCGCGGGAACGCGGCCCCGAAGCGGTCCAAGTCATAATGGGAACAAGAAGTGGACATGTATTCCATTCCGCAGCAGGCCGTGACGAACGGGTAAGGAAAAATCGAGTACTTGCGCGCCCAGCCGACCGCCGCATCGAGCCGGCTCGTCAGGATTCCAGGCGCCGTCAGGTCTTCCATTTTCTCCTCACTCGCATTCCAACGCCCCGCGGCGCCACACATAGGCCAGCGTGAGGCCGACCCAGAATAAAAAGACGCCCAGCGCGGCCAGCGACTCGAGAGTCATCTGCCGGCGCATCAGGATCCAGGGCACCAAGAAAGCCAGGTCCACGTCGAAGATCACGAACAGCACCGCGTAACGGTAGTACGAAACCCACATGTTCCGCCCGGAACCTTCCAGTGGCGGCATGCCCGTCTCGTAGGGAAGCCCCTTGGCCTCCGACATCCGGCGCTTGGGCCCCGCCAGGACCGAGGCGAACGAGAACCCCGTGACGAGGAGCGTCACGAGGAGCAGGTTGATCCCCAGCGCGACCCAAAGAACATGTTGGTCCATCTTCATCTCTCCAAACACGCCGCGAGCAGAGTTCGAACCCCCGGAAGCAGACCCAATATCAGCGTGCCCAGTGAGCAGGCCCAAAGCGTCAGGCGCGCCGGCAGCGTGATCGGAGGCGAGGCAGGCCCAGGTTCGACCGGCTCATCGAACACCGCCGCCTGGATAAGGCTGAAATAATACCCCAATCCGATCAGGCTGTTCAAGGCGATCGCGACCGCCAACCAGACGCTCCCGGACCGCAGCACGTCCCAGAGGATGAAAAACTTGGCCAAAAACCCGCCCGTGGGTGGAATCCCCGCCAAGGAGAGGAGCATCAGGGCGAAGAAAGCCGCCAGGCCGGGCGAGCGCCTTGAGAGGCCGCGAATCTCATCATAGCGGGATACTCCCGCCGCCTTCACGAATAGGAAGGCTCCCATGCTCATGAAGAGATACGTCAAGAGGTAAAAGTAAATCGAGGCCGCCTGCTCCGGCGCGCCCGCGGACTTAAACCAGGCCCACACGCCGGCCAGGAGATAGCCGACGTGAGAAAGAGAGGAGTAGGCCAGAAGTCTCTGGAGGTTCGTCTGGCGAAGCGCCAGCAGGTTGCCCAACGTCATCGTGGCGAGCGCGATCCACGGCAGCCACATCTCGGGGCCCGGAGTGTTTCCATGCGGCAGCAAGACCGCCAAGCGCGCCAGGAGCAGTATCCCCGCCGCCTTGACCGTCGTGGACATGAAGGCGCTCAACTCGGGCGCGGCCGCTTCATAAACGTCCGGCAGCCAGAAGTGCATCGGGAAGGCGCCGATCTTGAACAGCGCCGCGCACACCATGAGCGTGACCGCCAGCGCCAAGCCGGGGGATTCAAAAGGATGAGGGCGCATCGCCATGCCTCCCGTCTTGGCGTAGTAGATCGACAGGCCGAAGAGGTAGATCGCCGCGACGAAGGCTCCGCAGAAGAAATACTTGATCGCCGCCTCGATCCGTCGACCGGAATTGGCGGACGATCCCGCGCCGCGATCCGCGTGATTCGGCGTCAGCGCCACGAGCAGGTACAAGGACAGGGACATGATCTCCAAGCCCAAAAACAACAGGAAGAGATGATTCGCCGTCGCCAAAAGGGCCATCCCCAAAACCGTCCCCAACAGAAGCGCCAAGGGCCTTTCGCCGCGAATCTCGATGAGGAGCGCCAGCGGCAGGGATCCCAGCAAAAGCAGGAGCATCCAAGCCGCGCCCAGTCCGTCCCAGCGCAAGAGCTCCGTCTGGAAACGTTCCCCCCAATGGCTGAGCGTCCAGGCCAAAGCCCCCAAGAGCGCGGCGACGGCGAGGAGCCTGGTCCCCCGCGCCGGGGCGGGGCGCGCGACGGCGACCAACAGGACCGCCGCCAAGGCGGCCGAAAGCGCCAGAGGCGGAAAGCCTATCGGCAGCGGAATCGAGCCCATGCTCAGTTCATCCTCATCGCAGCACCAGCGCCGAGACTCCAGGCTCCAAAATTCCAAGGAGGGGTCCGGGGTAGATCCCGATCCATAAGATCAGAGCCGCCAGAACCCATAATATTCCACGTTCCCGACGGTCCATATCCGAGATTTTGCCGGAGACCGAGCCGGGCCCGGCCGGAGCCCAGAAGACCTTCTGGTAAGTCGGGATCGCGTAGGCCGCGGCCAGGACCGCCCCAGCCGCTCCCAAGGCCGCCAAGGGAGGCGACGCCTTCGCCATTCCCATCAAAGCCAGCAACTCGCCGACGAACCCGTTAAGCCCGGGAAGGCCGATCGAGGAGAGCAGCACGAAGCCGAAAAAGAAAGCGAACCACGGGGCCGTGCGCGCGAGCTCCCCGAAATCGCCGATGTCGCGCCGGTGGGCGCGTTCGTAAAGCATTCCCACAAGCAGGAAGAGTCCCCCGGTCGACAAGCCGTGGTTGAGCATCTGTAGCGCTGCGCCCGCGAGCCCCTCCGGCCGGCCCGAGAATATTCCCACGACGCAGAAGCCGAGGTGGCTGATGCTCGTGAAAGCGATCAGGCGCTTGAGGTCGGTCTGGGCCATGGCGCAGACGGCCCCGTAAAGGATGTTCACCACGCCCAATAGCCCCATCCAGGGCAGCGCCTCCCGCGCCAAGACGGGAAAGACGGGAAGGAGCACTTTAAGAAACCCATATACGCCCATCTTGAGCATCGCCCCGGCCAAGAGGACCGACCCGGCGGCCGGAGCCTCGGTATGCGCGTCGGGAAGCCAGTTGTGCAGGGGCCAAAGCGGAATCTTGACGGAAAAACCCAAGGCGATCAAGGCGAATATCCATCCCGCGGCGCAACCCGACACGGGCGTGCGGGCCAGGGCCGGGATGTCCCAGGTCCAGGCCCCGGTCGCCGATTCATGCAAGACCGCGAGCCAGACGATGCCGATCAAGAGCGCGAGGCTTCCGGCGAAAGTATAGAGCAGAAATTTGATCGAGGCGAAACGCCGCCCCTGCGAGCCCCATAGTCCGATGATGAAAAACATCGGAATAAGTGAAAGGTCCCAGAAGACGTAGAAGTAAAATAGATTCTGCGAGGTGAAAACCCCCATCAGGGAGGCCTCCAGCGCCAGAAAAGCGGCCCAGTAGGCCGGCGGCCTCTCTTCGCGCACCCCCGAGGCGGCCAAAGACAGCGTCGTCAAGAGCGCCGTGAGCCAGCACAACGAAAGCGAGACTCCGTCCACCCCCAGGCGATATCGGATTCCGTGGAAAGACAGGCCGGAAAGCTCCTCGAGCCGGAGGGGGCCGGTCCCGGAAGAGAATGGAAGGAGCAGCCACAGGGAGTAGGCCAGGACCGCCGCGCTCCAGGCGATCCCAACGCCGCGAGCCGCCCGGGACGGCGCCGCCCAGGCCGCGAGCGCGCCGAGCGCCGGGAGAAGCCAGAGCCAAGTCAGAAGCATAGGACGATCATGAATGTCAGCGCCACGGAACCCGCCAGCATCCACCAAAGATATTCATTGAGGATGCCGCGCGATATTCCCGAAAGCCCCTCTCCCAGTCCCGTGAAACAGTCCGCAAGGGACTCGGTCCAGACGTCCCACCGCTCGTCCTCCCATTTCCAAGACACGAAAGCCGCCGCGCGCGAAACGAGCCCGGCCGACCGGGCCGCCAGCCGCTGCCAACCCAGCTCTCCCGCGACCCGCCGCTCCAACCCGGGATGCTTCATGCGCCATGTCCAATCCCAGTCGGACTGCGCCATCGTCGCGAGCCAGGCCGCGACAAGTCCCGCCGCCGCGGCCGCCAAGCCGACCCCCGCCACCTCCCAAGAGAACGGCGCCGAAACCTCGGAGGAGGCGACCAAGATCATCGGCCCCCATGCCGATGCGAGAGGCGACAAAACTTTTTCGAGGAGGCCCGCGGAGCCGATGACTCCCCCCACGGCGCTCAAGGCCGCCAAAAGAAAGACCGGAACCTGCATCCAAAGGCCCGGCTCATGCGCATGGGCCGAGCGCCCGGTCTGCTGCGGGCGGTCTCCCAGGAAGGTCAAAAACAACATCCGGAAAATGTAGTAACTCGACGCGATCGCCGCCAGACAGCCCGCCGCCTTGAGGCCGGACCCGAGAAGCCCGAGCGGACCTCCGGCCGCATGCCCGCCGACCAGCAGCGAATGCAGGATCGCGTCCTTGCTGAAAAACCCGGCCAGAGGCGGGAAGCCCCCCAAGGAAAGGGCGCCCACGAGGAAGGCCGCGTAGGTCCAAGGCAGACTGATCGAGAGGCCTCCCGTTTCATCGGTCGTCACGGTCCCATGCGCGCCGAGCCCATGGATGACGCTTCCTGCGCACAAGAAGAGGAGCGCCTTGAAAAACCCATGCGTGATGAGGTGAAAGACCGCGCCGAAGAGGCTGCCGACGCCCAAGGAGAGAAACATGAGACCCAAATGGCTGATCGTCGAGTAGGCGAGGATGCGCTTCAAGTCCTTTTGGACGCCGGCCAGCACCGCCCCGCCGATCGCCGTAAACGCCCCCACGACCGCCAGGACAGACAGCAGGCCCGGAGCGTACTGCAAAATGGGCCAGGAACGGGCCATCAGGAAGACTCCGGCCGTCACCATCGTCGCGGCGTGCATCAAGGCGGAGACGGGCGTGGGGCCCTCCATCGCATCGGGCAGCCACACATGCAGCGGGAATTGCGCCGACTTGGCGCAGGCTCCCCAGAAAAGAAGCGCGGCGATCAGGAATACGATCCCTGGATCGAGGAGCCCCAATCCCGCGAAAAGCTCGGTAAACCGCACCGAGCCGCCCCAGCCCATCATGACCAAGATCGCCACCAGAAAGCCTATGTCGCCGATGCGGTTGACGAGGAATGCCTTCCAGGCCGCGGCTCGTGCGGCCGGCCTGTCGTACCAGAAGCCGATCAACAGGAAGGACGCGAGCCCCACCCCCTCCCAGAACAAGTACATCTGAAGATAGTTGTGGGAAACGAGCAGGCCCACCATCGAGAAGAAGAAGAAGTGGAAGCAGAGAAAAAAGCGGGAGAAGCCGGGATCGTCCCTCATGTAGCCGACCGCGTAGAAATGGATCAGGGTCGAGACGGTCGCCACCATCGCGAGGATGGGAGCGTTCAGGCCGTCGATGCGGATTCCGAATTCGATCGACGAACCGCCGATTATCAGCCAACGGAAGATCGTCTCATCCCAGACTTTTCCCCCCAGGACTTCAAGAAGCAACCGGAGGCTCGCGCCCGTAACGGCAAGGCAGGAGGCGAGAAACAGCCAATGGATATCCCGAGGCCGCCGGAAATGAAAGTAGAAAAATCCGATGGCCAGAGCCGCCAGAGGAGCCGCAAAAAGAACCTGAGCGGCGAGCGGCAGCCCCGGCGTCGCGAAAGCCATGAACCCCTACCCTTCCAGATCCCTGAGCCAGTCCGTCTCGGCCGGTCGTCCCCGGGCGCTCAGGGTGATGACGAGGGCGAACCCGACAACCACCTCGGCCGCGGCCACCGCGATGACCAAGAGCGCCACCGCCAGCCCCTGAGCGTCCTTCCAAACGCCGGAATAGTAAATAAAGTTCAAGTTCGCGGCGTTGATGAGGAGTTCCAGGCCCAGCACCATCGCCAGGAGTTGCCGGCGCCACACGAGGCAGAACATCCCCGACAGAAACAGGAGAGAAGAGACGCTCCATACCCATGCGGAGGAACTCATAGGGGTTTCTCGTCTTGGACGGCCGCCAGGGCCGACAGGAGGATGATCACGCCGACCGCCTCCGTCATCAGCGCGTAGCGCCCGAACAGGAGGGCGGCCATGGCGCTTTCCAGTTCCGCGGCGATCCAAACCGAGCGCGTTGCCGAATCCCCGCAAGCCCTCCATACCAACGCCGCCTCCGAGGCCGCGGCGGCAAACCCGATGCCGATGAGCCAGCGCGGCATGTGAAACGAGGCCCAGGTCTGCGGGAGGCGCGGCGGGGTCGCCATGATCGCCATGACGATCAGGACCATCACGGCCCCTGCATAGACGAGGACTTGGAGAAGCCCCAGAACATGGGCGCCCATCAGGAAGTACAAAATCCCCATCTGCAGAAGCACCCCCATCAAGCAAAAGGCGCTCCCATAGAGCGATCTCTGGAAGGTCATGCAAACGGAGAACAGCACGGCCAGCAGGCCGCACGCCGCCAACGCGATCCACATGATGTTTACATGCTTTATAGATAATTGGCGTCCGACACACAAGCCGAGAGAAAGCATCTGTCAAGGCCGTTTAGAAAGCACCTGAGCGAAGGCTTTTGGTAAGATGACGCACTGGTAAGACTTATGGATTCCCCCCTCCTGA
>JACQPI010000064.1 GCA_016207585.1 Elusimicrobiota bacterium
ATGACCGAGCCCGCGCGCTCGGAGCCGGCGTACGGCGTACCCGCCCCCGCCTTAGGAGCCGTTCAGGACTTGGTGGACCGTTCCGTCTCGACGACGACCAGCTCCAGGCCGGTCGTGACCTCGAGGCCGGTCGTGACGCCTAGACCCGAGGCTTTCCCTGAATTTCTGGCTCAGGCCGCGGCGGAATCGGTCTCGACGCCTCGCTCCGTCTCCCTGTGGAAGCGGCTGCGCTCAAGGCAGTGGGTCGCGGCGGCGGGCGGAATCGCGATCGTGGGCGGCGCTCTGGCCGCTGTTTGGCTGCTGAACCGGCCCAGGCGCCCGAATCCCTTTCCTGTGAAATCCGCGTCTCCGGCCCCGACGGAGCCTCTTTCTTCGGTGCCGGGCGGGGTATATGCGCCCGGCACCGCGGGCAAGGAAGTACAACCTCTTCCCGCGGTGCCTGCGGTTCCCCAGCCGGCAAGCGGCGCTTCGGCAGTCCCCGCAGTTTCTCCGCAACCTGCATCGGGAGGCGGCGTTGTTTCCTTGCCCACGCCCGCGGATAAAAATCAGTTTTCGGTAGCCGACGTTTCGGCCCAGGCGATCCGCTTGATCAAAGACCACCCTTTGGGCGGCGGTCGGCAGACGGTCTCCAAGTGGCTTCAGTACTCCTACCTTTCGAGGCCGGGGACCGAGGAGGAGTGGACCGCCGGCGCGGAGTCGGCCGCGCAGTACATCGTTCAATACAAGGTTTTCAGCGGCGGGCGCGCCGCGGCGCGCCAACCGATCACGTACTTATTCGAGGCTGATTTGGCAAAGAGCGCCGTTCGCGGTTTGAACCAGGCCGCGCGGGACCTCCTGGAGCGCCGCGTCCAGCCGCCGAGCCGTTCGGCGAGAAAAAAGAAGAGCCGGGTCTCCGCGCGCAAGCGGACGACGCCCCGGCGCCGGGCCAGGGCGCCCGCAAGGCGGTCCCGGGCCGAAGCCGTCGAGTTGACCCCCATAGACGGCTTGCCTCCCTTGCCGGGAACCTCCGAGCTCAAAAACAGCAACGCGGACCTGGGCGGCCTACCCGGATTTTGAAGCATTTTCCAGCATTTTCTTAGTCATCGACGCGCCATTGACAAAATTGGGTTTGGGGGGTACCTTAGTACTATTATGTCCGACGCGCACGTGCATACGATCTCCCTGGGCCTGTCCCGGCGGCTCGGCGACCTGATGGTCGAGAGCGAGACGATTTCCAAACAACAGCTTCAGGAGGCTCTGGATATCCAGCGAAAGGAAGGCGGAAAGCTGGGGGCGATACTGGTCGGAAAGGACTATATCACCGAGGAAAAGCTCCTTCAATTCCTCAGCCAGCAGTGCGGCATCAGCTACGTCTCCTTGGAAAAACTGGGGCCCATCACCGACGATATCATCAAGCTGGTCCCGGAGTCGATTGCCCGGCAGCACGTCCTGCTGCCGATCCGAAAGGCCAAGGATAAGCTGACGATCGCCGTCGCGGATCCTCTCAACGTCCTGGTTCTCGACGATCTCAAGCTGATGACCGGACTCGACGTCGACATCGTCCTGGCGGCGGAATCCGAGATCCAGGCCACCGTGGAGAAATATTACGGAACGCTGACCACGCAGGGGGCCCTCGAGGATATCCTGAAGCAGACTGGCCAGAACGGGGCCGAGAGCATTGAAAACGTGGAGCTGACGGAAGAGGAAAAACTGGCCGGCGACAACATCATCACCCTGAAGAAGTCCGGCGAGGACGCCCCGATCATCCAGATGGTGAACGTCCTGCTGGCCAATGCCATCAAGGCCAAGGCCTCGGACATCCATATCGAGCCCTTTCCGAAGCAGTTGAAGGTGCGTTACCGCATCGACGGGGTCCTTCACGAGCAGCCGGCGCCCCCCAAGCGGTTCCAGAACGCGCTGGCGTCGCGCATCAAGATCATGGCGACTCTCGACATCTCGGAGCACCGGGTCCCCCAGGATGGTCGGATCAAGCTCAAGATCGACGGGCGGGAGATCGACCTGCGCGTCTCGATTTTGCCCTGCGCGCCCGGCGAAAAAATCGTCATGCGCATCCTGGATTCTTCCGGGCTGCGCGTCAAACTGGAGGACCTCGGCTTCGAGCCGGAGGCGAACGCGGTCTTCCAGAAATGCATGAGGGCTCCCTACGGCATCAACCTCATCACGGGGCCCACGGGAAGCGGCAAATCGACGACGCTCTACTCGGCCCTCTCCCAGCTCAATCACCCGGACGTCAACATCATGACCGTAGAGGACCCGGTCGAGTACCAACTGCCGGGGATCAACCAGGTGCAGGTGAACGCGGACGTGGGGCTCACCTTCGCGGCGGGACTGCGTTCCTTCCTGCGGCAAGATCCCGACATCATCATGGTGGGCGAGATCCGCGACCTGGAGACGATCAACATCGCCATCAACGCGGCCCTGACGGGCCACCTCGTCTTCTCGACCCTGCACACCAATGACGCGTCGGGAGCGATCACGCGCATGGGGATGATGGGCATCGAGCCGTTCTTGATGAGCTCGGCGCTGCTGATGGTGGTCGCGCAGCGATTGACCCGGAGCATCTGCAAGGATTGCCGGGAGATTTACGAGGTCGACGCGGCCTGGCTGAAGGCCCTGGGAGTCCCGGAGCAATTGATGCAGGTGCAAAACGGAAAGGTGCCGCTGGCGCGCGGGCGTGGGTGTGAGGAATGCGCGAAGACCGGCTATCGGGGCCGCCTGGGGCTTTATGAAATCCTGGAAGTCAACGACGCTCTCCGCCAGTTGATCCTGGCAAAGGCCAACGCCAACCAGATCAAGGAAATGGGGCGTAAACAGGGCATGTTGACCCTGCGGGATTGCGCGATCCGCAAGGTGCTCGGCGGGCTGACGACCGTCGAGGAAATGATCCGTCTGACCGCCAGCGAAGTGGAAAAGTAAAAAAAGGAGCAGACCTAATGGCATCGATGAGCGAGCTTTTTTTGTTGATGCACGAGCGCGGGGCTTCCGATCTCCATATCACGGCCGGCGCTCCGCCGGTGCTCCGAATCGACGGCGAACTGGTTCCGACGCCCTTCCCCAAATTGACGCCCGAGATGACGCAGAGCCTGATCTTCTCGTTGATGACCGATGCGCAGCGGCAGAAGTTCGAATCCACCAACGAGCTGGACGCGGCTTTCGGCATCAAGGGGATCGGGCGCTTGCGCATGAACGTCTATCGCCAGCGCGGGGCGATCGGCTCGGCGATCCGCGCGATTCCCTCGAATTTCAAGACCTTCGAGGAGCTTGGCCTGCCGGCGGTGGCGCACGAGGTCATGAAGATTCCCAAGGGCCTGATCCTCGTCACCGGGCCGACCGGAAGCGGCAAGTCCACGACGCTGGCGAGCATGATCGATTACCTCAACGAGCACCGGGCGGTCCACATCGTAACGATCGAGGACCCCATCGAGTACGTGCACGCCCACAAGAAAAGCATCGTCAACCAGCGGGAGGTAGGCAGCGACACCGACACCTTCGCGACCTCCCTGCGCCATGTCTTGCGCCAGGACCCCAACATCATCCTGGTGGGCGAGATGCGCGACCTGGAGACGATCCAGGCGGCCCTGACCATCGCCGAGACGGGGCACCTCGTCCTGGCGACGCTGCACACGACCGACGCGGCCCAGGCGATCAACCGCATCATCGACGTCTTCCCGGCCCACCAGCAGGAGCAGATCCGCGTGCAGCTCTCGTTCGTGCTCCAGGCCATATTTTGCCAGCAGCTTGTCCCTCACGCGTCGGGCCAGGGGCGGTGCCTGGCGCTGGAGGCCCTCATCGTGACCTCGGCGGTCCGGAACCTCGTGCGGGAGCAGAAGGTGGAGCAGATCCTGATGACGATCCAGACGGGCGGAAAGTTCGGCATGCAGACGATGAACCAGTCCCTGGCGGAGATGTATCGCAAGGGCCGCATCACCTATCAGGAGGCGCTCCTGCGCTCGATGGACGTGGAGGACTTCAAGCGGTTGGTGCAGCGCCACGTGCCCGCGGCGGCATAGGGCTGTTTTGAAAGGTCAAGGAGGCTCAAATGCCGGCATTCGCTTATAAGGCGCGCGGGATCGACGGGAACGTCACCCAGGGGCTTATCGACGCCGCGGAGCAGCGGGTCGCGGTGGACCGCCTGCGGCAGCAGAAGCTCATCGTCCTTGAAATCAATCAACACGGGGAGGGCGTCGGCAGCATTTTGAAAAAATTCATGCCGGGGGGGGGAAAGGGAAAGGTCACCTCCAAGGACTTGGTCTTGTTCTCCCGCCAGCTCTCGACGCTCGTTTCGGCCGGCGTGCCGATCGTGCAGGGGCTGGCGATCCTGGCGGAGCAGGCGGACAATCCCGCCTTCCGCACCGTGCTGGAGCACGTGCGTACCGATATCGAGAGCGGCCTTTCCATATCGGACGCGCTCAAGAAACACTCCCATGCCTTTCCGGACATCTACACCTCGATGATCCGGGCCGGCGAGGTGGGCGGCATCCTGGACGTCATCCTGGAGCGCTTGAGCGCCTACCTCGAGAGCGCCGAGGCATTGAAGGCGAAGGTCAAGAGCGCCATGATGTATCCCGCGATCGTGCTGTCGATCTGCGCCATCGTGACCATCTTCCTGCTCACTTTCGTCATCCCCACGTTCAAGGAGATCTTCGCGAGCTTCAACGCCGAGCTGCCGCTCCCGACGCAGGTCATCATCGACGTCTCGGACACCCTGCGCGCCTACTGGTACATGATCCCGGCGATCCCGGTAGGGGCATTCATCGGGTTCAAAAAATTCTACGCGACCCCGCACGGACATAAACTCGTTGATGGGAAGTTCCTGAAGGCTCCGGTTTTCGGCATCCTGCTTAAGAAAGTGGCCGTGGCGAAGTTCACGCGCACCCTCGGCACCCTGATCAAATCCGGCGTGCCCATCATGCAGGCCCTCGAAACGGTCGCCTCCACGGCCGGCAACGTCGTGATCGAGGAGGCGATCCTCACGGCGCGCGACACGATCCGGGAGGGAGGGCACCTCAACGACCCCTTGAGGAAATCCGGCATATTCCCACCGATGGTGACCCAGATGATCAAGGTAGGAGAGGAAACCGGGGCTTTGGATACGATGCTCGTCAAGATCGCCGATTTCTACGATCAGGAGGTCGATACGGCGGTCAAGGGCCTCACCTCGCTCATCGAACCGCTCGTCATCTGCGTGATGGGCATCGTCATCGGATTTATCGTCATCGCCATGTTCATGCCGATGTTCAGCCTGGGAGATCTCGCCGGTTCGGCGGGTTAGAGTCGCTGACCTGTTCGCAGCGGGTCATTCGGGGGTGGAACGTAGAATTTCTTCCAGGGTGGTTAATCCTTGAGCAATGAGATCTATCCCCGATTGCCGGAGCGTCAGCATGCCCTGGGATTGCGCAATGGCTCGAAG
>JACQPI010000066.1 GCA_016207585.1 Elusimicrobiota bacterium
CTCGCGTAAGACGTCGGAGCGCTGCTGTCGTAGACGAATGTGATGGTCGTGTAAGGAACCGAGTAGCTGCCCGCCATGTCCAAGGAACGGGCGACGATGGTATAGGTGGAGCCGTTCAGCCAAACAATACTTCCGCTGGAAACAAACCATTGCGTCCATGCGGGAGTCGCCGTGGAGGCCGCGACGAACCACGCCTGCTCCGCCTGGGCGGGATCGGTCAGCTCGAAGACGAGGTTGTTGGCCGGATTGGCCCACCGGTCGAGCCCCGCCGACTGGAAGACGCGCGCTTGGACGTTCTGGAAGGCCCCGTAGGACGGCACCCAGGCGGTCCCCTGGATCGCGGGAATCGTACTGTGGCGGATATTATTGTTCGGGTATGTGACGTTGACCAGCGGGGGCGTCATGTCCAACGTAAACGAGATCGGGGAGGCCGGGACCTCGATATTGCCCTTAGCCCCTCCCTGCGCGGAATCCTCGGCGAATACCTCCACGGTGTACGTCAACCCGTTGATCCACGTCAAAGTCGGCGAGCTGGATGTGAATGTCCAGGAGGAGCCCGCGGAAAAATACGGGACGGTGCTGGGCGTGATCGAGGTCCAAGTGCCGCTCACCACGCTCCAGTAGTCGTCGCTCGCACGGTCCGTGCGCTTCAAGCGTATCTTGACCCCGCCTGGATTGAGGATTCCGGCCGCCACCTGGCCGATCACGGGATCGGCCGTCGAGCCGCCCAAAACGGGCGGCGCGTTGATATAGGAGTTATTGCCCGGGAAGGAAACGGAGGAAATCGGAGAGGATCTATCCACGTAGAACTGCACCTGCTTGTCGGATTCGTTCTGCCCGGCGGAGTTATAGCCGACGCTGGTCAGGGTGAACGTCGTGTCGTTGACCGCGCCCCAATTGGGAAGCGTCTCGTCGGGTGGAGGGTAGCTCCAGCTCAACGCCGAGGGGTAGACAGTGCGGGTCGCCGTGGAAAGCTGAACCAGGCAGTCGACCCAGCCGAAACCCGTCGTGCCGCCGCCCCAGCATTCCCCCGTGTCGAAACGCTTCAACTTTAGCTCGACCTTGGTCGTATTGACGTTCGCGGTCCCCGAAAGAACCGGAAGCTGATTGTAATAGAACGCCTGGGGAACGGTGATGCCCGTCTCGGCGGGTGGCGGCTGCCAAATCACGCGCCGGTACTCCGGAGCCGGCGGGGTTCCTGGCGGAAGCTGCGCGTTGCCCGCGTTGTCGGCGGCGCTGGAGATCATGATATAGGCGGAGTCGAATCTCAGATTGTTATCGATGGCGCCGGAGGTGAATGTCCAATTGGTCCCATCCCAGGCCGTGGGATTCCATATCGCCGCCGCGCCCCAGTTGTTGGAGCCAGCGTTCCAGTAGAGACCTTTGTTAGGATCCGAGATAGGATTGCTGGGATCGTTTTGAATGGTAAGGAAGACCGAGCGCACTCCCGAGGAGCTTGAATTCACCCTGGGATCGTCCGCCGTGCCGGAGATGCTCGACAGGCTGCTGACGACCGAGCCGTCTTCTCCAGGAAGCGCTGGAGCCAGGATCGTGGAGTTCGGACGGGTTCCGTCGAAGATGATCGCGATCGAGGACATCTTCACGCCCGCGAAGGTCCCCTGGTTGCCGGCCTGGTCGCGGGCGCGGATCCTTAGGGCGTACTGGCGGCCGTCGGGAGAGGCATAACCACGGGTCCAGTCGCCGGGCAGGCTGCCGTAGGTCCACGAGCTGGAGAATATCGTCGCGGTCGAGTTGGCGTTCACGTCGTCCCAGCCCGCCGAGCTCGTCCACCATTGGCAGGAGCCGCCGCAGGCCGGGATCGCCGCGGAAAGGTCCTGGAGCTCGATATCCACCCCATTAACCCCCGAGGGAATGCTGAGAACGTTGAATGGGGCGCCCAGCGTGAACGTCACCTCCGAAACGGTGCCGGAGGCGGCCGCGAGCGTGGCGGTGCTGATGTAGGCGACGGTGGTCCCGCCGGGCGTCTTGATGTAGGCGGTCGGCGTGGAGGCGTCGATCATGAAGGTCTTGGTGGAAACGGTCGCCCCCTCGTAGTTGTTGGGGTTCGCCAGGTCGCGGCTCTGCGAGGCGACGCGGTAGGTCAAGCCCTCCTGGAAGGCGCTCGCAGGCAAGACGGTCGTATCGGTCGTCCAGGAAGCCGCGGTGCCGCCCGGCGTGCCGCCCGATAGGGACCCCATCTGCACGTTGAAGCCCTGGTCCCCCGTATTGACCCAGGAACCCAGCGCGTTCCAGTACCACGTCGTGCCGGCGCTGTCGAGCGCCATCGCCTTCACCTTGACCGAGAAGAGGCCGGTGATGCCGGCCCCGTTCGATTGATCGTTGGCGGTTCCGGCGATGGGAGTCACCGGGACTCCTCCCAGTAGATACTGGGAAGCGGGATACGTCGTGACGGAAACGGGAGCGAAGTGATCGATCGTGAATGAAACGTTCGGGTCGGCCACCGACGTCGTCGAGCGGCTGACATTGCCCGCCGAGTCATAACCCGCTAGGTACAGTGCGAACTGGTTCGGCGCCGCGACGGTGTTGTTGAAGTAGGCGCTCAGATAGGAGTCGTAGAAGGACCACGTCGAGGTCCAGACGGCCGAGGCCAGCCACCCGTTGGACGCCAGGCTGCCGGTGCAGTCGATGTCGAAATCGCGGCTGGTCGCGTTCCAGCAGCGGCCGATCTGGTCGCGCACAGCCACTTGAACGGAGGCGATGCCGGAAAGCGTTTCTTCCTTGGTCCCGGTGAACGTGGAGACCGTCGCCATGAAAGCCCCGTTGCTCGGCGAGGTCACGGTCATGGTCGGCGATTGGGCGTCGTAGGTGAAGCTGTAGGACGGCGCCGGCGACTCCACGTTCCCCGTCTTGTCCGCCGCCCGAATCTGGACCGTGTATTGCTTGCCGTCCTCCCAGGAAGGGATCGTGTCGCCGGCCGGGCTCGACGGCGGATAGGTCCAAACCGCGATGCCCGCCGTCGTCGTCGACACGCTCCTCCAGTTGACGGCGCCCCAGGAGCCGTTGCCCTGCCAGTATTGTCCCGCGAAGGAGCCGTTGACGTCCAGAATGAGCGTCTCGACGCGGGCAAGCCCGGATTTCGCCTGCGTGGAGGGATACGTCACCCAGTCCTGCGCCGTGCCCGTCAAGACCGCCGGCCGGCCCAGGGGATAGAAGGGCACGGAGGGGACGCTGATGGCGCTCGACGGCACGTTGACGTCGTAAACGAAAGCGACGGTGGGATTGCTCGGGGAGGCGTTGCCCGGCTCGTCGACGGCCCTCGCGGTAACCTGATACTGTTTGTTATTGATCCAGGAAGGCGCCGAAAGAGTCCATGGGTTTGTCGCGTTGGCTATGACGTAGCTGGCGGCCACCGTGGAGGACCACACGTAGCC
>JACQPI010000075.1 GCA_016207585.1 Elusimicrobiota bacterium
ATGCTCACCGGAAACGAGAAAAATCTGAGTGTAAGCGTCGAGTCCTATCCACACATAGGCCCCAGTCTTTCCTTCCGCTGGAACGCGCCCCCCGATTATATCTTCTTCATTCTAAGGAGCGCTTTTGACGCCTCCGTGGGCCGACTTCTGCGGATACCCGGTCTGAGGATACTCGATCTTGTAAATTCCGAAAAATAGAATTACAATGGCGGCGCCAAGATCAACGGCAGAAATCCTCTGGAGAGGGGAGCGTTATGAAAAAAATCATCTTGCTGGCGGCGTTGCTGACGGCAGGCTGGTACTTCCGCCAGTGGCTGCGCAAGGCGGGGTCTCCCGAGAACATCAAACAAAGCGCGCCGGTTCGGTACGTCGACACGTTGCAGCGCGACGTGGAAAAAGCCAAGGCGGCCGGCGAAGCCGCCAACGCGCACATCCAGAAAGCCGTCGGTGAGGTCAAACAAGCGGTCCAAGAAATCCAAGAACCCTAAACAGAAAAGCGCTCCTCGCTTAAAATTCCTATAATAAATCGCCGAAAATGGAATTTTTCTTCGGCTCTTCCATGCGTCACTTCTTCGGGTCTCTCATTCCTGTCTGTTTGGCTTTAACCGTAACGCTCGGCGTTGGCCACTCCGAGCGCGGAAAAGATTCGCGCGACGCCCTTTCACCGTCTCTCCGTACAACCAGTAAATCCCCCAAGGCAGGCACCCCCATGACCACGACATCCATTCAGAACGCCAAAACGACGGAGACTGCGGGCGCAATCCCGCCCGGCAGGCTTCCCCAGAGCGTGCGGCCGCAGAAATACGATCTAGCCCTCCAGGTCGATCCGGACCAAGGCACGTTTTCCGCGCAGGAAGCGATTCTGGCGACGGCCGAATCCGAAGTTTCCCGGATCATACTGCACGCCACGGACCTGAAGATCGAGCGGGCTTCGGTGAACGGAATCGAAGTACCGGCCGATCGACAAAAAACGGATTCTCCATTCGAAACTCTGACTCTGGAGCTGAGTCGCGCCGCTCAGCCTGGGCCCCTGGTCATCGAGCTGATATACTCCGGCAAGCTGAACCGACAGATGCGCGGGCTCTACCTATCCACGGCCAAGCATGAAGGAAAAGAGGAGAACTACGCCTTCACGCAGTTCGAACCCACGGACGCGCGCCGGATGTTCCCCTGCTTCGACGAGCCCGCCTTCAAGTCTAAATTCCGGCTCGTCGTGACGGCTCCCAAGAAATTCACGATCCTCTCCAATATGCCGGCGGAAAAAGAGTCCATCCAGGGCGATAACAAGACCGTGTCCTTCGGCGAGACGCCCCAAATGTCCACCTACCTCCTCGCGTTGGCGGTGGCCCGGCTTTCCTCCAAGAGCCGCAAGGTCGGCAAGACGCAGGTCACGGTCTGGACCCGGCCGGAAGACATCCATCAGGCGGATTTTGCCCTCAACGCCGCCCAGGCGTCGCTGTCGCGCCTCAACGCCTATTTTGATTTGCCGTACCAGCTGCCCAAGCTGGATCTCGTGGCGGTACCGGACTTCGCGGCCGGCGCCATGGAAAACTGGGGGGCCATTTTTTTCCGAGATTCCGCCATCCTGGTCGATCCCAAGCTCTCCTCGGCCCGGGCGCGGAGGCGGGTCGCCGGCGTGGTGGCCCACGAGATCGTGCACCAATGGTTCGGAAACCTCGTCACGATGGAGTGGTGGAACGACCTATGGCTCAACGAGGCCTTCGCGACCTGGCTGGGCTATAAAATCGTGGACGATTGGCATCCGGATTGGCTCCTATGGCAAGACTTCGAACAGGGTAAGCGCTCGGCTCTGGCCGAAGATGCGTTAAAAAACACCCGGCCCATATCCTCGGGCGTCGCTTCGGTCGCCGAGATCGAGGCGCAGTTCGACGCGCTGACCTACCTGAAAGGCGGCGCGGTGCTGCGCATGCTGGAAAATTTCCTCGGCGCGAACGTCTTCCGGCGAGGGCTGCGCCGCTACACCAAAAAATACAGCTACCAGAACACCCGGGCGGCGGACCTGTGGCGGGAACTGGAAACCGCATCGAACCAACCCGTCATGAAAATCGCCCAGGACTGGATCGGCCTGCCCGGCTATCCGTGGGTCGGCATTCGCTCCGTGTCCGCCGATAATCGCCGCCTCGAGATATCTCAAAGCCGCTTCTCCGCGCATGGGCCGGTGAAGGATTCCCCTCTCTGGAATCTGCCCATCGTCATCAAGTATAAAGACCCGGCAGGGACCCATTCCTATCGGCTCAACCTGACGCAAGCCAAAACGATCGCCGTGCTGCCGGGAAAAGGGAAAGTCTCCTGGCTGTACCCCAATGAGGGCCAAACGGGGTTCTATCGCTCGGCTCTGGACCAGCCGCTCTTGAAAACCCTGGGGCGGGAAATCGCCGAGCTCAAGCCGCTGGAACAGGCGGGACTTCTGAACGACCTCTGGGCAGAAGCCCGGGCCGGCCAAGCGGAATTGGGAGCATTCCTGGATACACTGTATGAACTGCGAAAGAGCAATTCCAGGCTCATCCTGGAAGACGCGGCCTCCTATCTTACAACCCTCAACGACCGCTTGATCGGATCATCGGATCGGCCGCTCCTGGCAAACCTGACCTCCGAACTCCTGGATCCCCACTGGAAAAAATTGGGTTGGACTCCCAAGGAAAAGGAGTCCGATGAGGTCAGGCTGTCTCGCGCGGCCGTCCTGTGGACCCTGGGGTATGTCGCCCAGCCGCCCGAGCTCCTCAAGGAAACGCAAGCTCGCCTACAGCACTACTTACAGGACCCGGAAAGCCTGGATCCGGCTCTGGTTTCTCCCGTCCTCAATCTGGGCGCCAAGACCGGAGACATCGGACAGTTCGAAAGATATCGGCAAGCGCTCAACCAGGCCAAGACGCCCGAAGTGCGCGATAATTTCCTAGGGGCGCTGGCCAAATTCACCCAGCCGGACTCGGCCCGCAATCTGGTGCAGATGACCTTAAGCAACGATATCCGCGGCCAGGATATATGGAAGCCGGTCAGCAGCCTATTGGGGAATCCTGCCGCGCAGGGACTCGGCTGGCAACTCGTAAAAGAACATTGGGATCCGATCCGTCAAAAAACGGGGAACATCGGCAGCCGCCGCATCATCGAAGGGCTTTCCAACCTATGGAGCCGGGATTGGCTCGATGACATCCGAGATTTTTTCGCCAAGCCGAAAAACCAAGTCGAGGCCGCCAAGCGATCGCTGGATCAGAGCCTGGAGCTCATCGAACTGGGAATCCGCTTTAAAGAAATGCAGACGCAGCCTCTGTCGGGCTGGTTGGCCGCCCGAAACCGACCCCAACGCAAATACTGAGCCGAGGCTAAGCCGAAGTAATTTTCCCGAGGATACGCGGACCGGACGCGCCGGTCGCCTCGGGGACGTGATTCGGACGGCCTTGGACGGCGCGCAGGGCCATCAGGGCGAAGGCGGCCGGCTCCTTGGCGAGCGCCGGGACTCCAAAATCGGAAATCGCGCGAACCGGGACGGGTGACAAGAACGTCCTCAAATGTCCCATGAGCACCGGATTAAGAGCCCCGCCGCCGCTCAAGACCACTTCGGCCAAACGGGCGCGCGGCGCCAGGAACCGGCGGTACTGGTCCGCGATCGTCAGGGCGGTGAAGCAGGTCAACGTGGAGACCGCGTCTTGAGGCCGCCGAGCCAATTCCCGGCCGAAATGCCGGCGCAGGAAATCCTCAGCGAAGGCCCCCCGATCCAGGGACTTGGGCGGTCTTTTCCCGAAGTACGGCAACCGCAACAGGGAATTCGTCTTGCTGAAATCGACCGCCCCGCTGCGGGCGATCCGGCCGTCTCGGTCGTATTCCAGGCGGCCGCGCGTCATCCGCCGCACCGCCGCGTCGATAAGACAGTTTCCGGGCCCGGTATCGAAGCCGAGCGTCGGCGCGCCGCGCCCGACCAACGCCACGTTGCCGATCCCTCCGATGTTCTGGAGCGCCCGCGGCGGTCCATCGCCGAACAAGAACCGGTCAAGGAACGGGACTAAGGGCGCTCCCTGCCCGCCGGCCGCCATGTCGCGCGGACGGAAATCGGACACGACCGGAACCCCAAGCGCCTCCGCCAGGAAGGACGCCTCGCCGATCTGCAAGGTGGCCGGATTTTTTTCGTCCGGAATGTGTACCACCGTCTGCCCGTGGGAGCCGACCGCGGCGATGCGTTTAGCGGAGACGCCGTGATCCCGTAGGAATTTCAACGCCGTCCGGGCGAAAAGCCGGCCCAATTCAAAATGAAGCCGGCAGAGTTTCCTCGCGTCGGCCCGCGGCGCGGCCAGGATGCGCGAGCGTAGCGCCTTGGAATAGGGGACCGTTTCCGAGGCGCGGACTCGAAGGCGCTTGGAAACCGGGCCGGCGGGCGCTCCGACCTCCGCCAGCGCCAGGCTCACCCCGTCCGCCGAGGTGCCGGACATAAGCCCCAACGCCCAGGCGCGATTTTTCATCGCGAGGAGTCCTCCCATGCCGCCGATTTCAAGGCGCGGCGCAGGGAGCCCTGGGCGACTGCTAAAATTTCCCGCGCCCGCCGGATCTGCGCGGCCCGCGGGCGCCGCCGGGACGAGCCCCGCCGGGCGAATAGTCGCGCCACCACGATCGCCAGCTTGACGCTCCCGCCGCAATCCCGCAGCAGTCCTTGCGCCGCCGCGGGCGAAACGCCGCCCAAGTCCGAAACGATGCGGACCGCCCTCAGCCGAAGCTTGCGCGAGGTGGGCCGCAGATCGACCATCCACCGGTCGTACACCTTTCCCAGCCGAACCATCGAGACGGTCGTCAAAAGGTTGAGGACCATCTTCGCGGCCGTGCCGGACTTCAGCCGCGTGGACCCGGCCAAAACCTCCGGGCCGACGCGCGGGCTGATGACGACCTCCGCGTCCCCGATGCCCGGCCAAGCGTCGGAGGTCACCAAGACCGTCCGGCAACCCCGGCGCCGGGCCGCGCGCAAGGCGCCGCGCACGAAAGGCGTCACGCCGGAGGCCGCGATCCCCACGACCACGTCCCCCGCGCGCACGCGCCGCAGGACTCGCCGCGCGCCGTCTTGCGCGTCGTCCTCGGCGCCTTCCTTGGAACGAAACACGCAGCGGTCGCCGCCGGCCATGACCGCCTGGATCATCCGGGGCGGCGTCCCGAAGGTGGGAGGGCACTCGGCCGCCTCCAGAACCCCGAGCCGCCCGCTCGTTCCCGCGCCGACGAATATCAGCTTGCCCCCGGCCCGCAGCGCCGAAGAAACGATCTCGACCGCGCGCGCCAGGCGTCCAGCCTCCCGGCCCACCGCCGGCGCGACGCGCCGATCCTCCCGGTTGATGCGGCGGATCAGATCCAAGGGCCGCTGGAGATCCAGGTCGCGCAGCGTGGGATGCGGCTGTTCGGTCGCGAGGGCGCGATAGATCCCCGAACGGGAAGAGGACACCGGGATGTTCTACTCCCGGGCGGGCTCGTCGGGCGGAAGCTCGGGAGCGTCGTCCTCGGGCTCCATCCCGGCGGCCGCGCCGGGCGCCGTTTCGGTCGAGACGGTCGGAGTCGAGACGCCGACCCCCTCCGCTTCGGCGGGATGAGCCGGATTCTCGATCCAATCGAGAATGCGCATCGTCAGGCCGCGGTTGACGAGCAGCATGCGCGTCCCATGCCCGCGCTCGACCGTGACGA
>JACQPI010000078.1 GCA_016207585.1 Elusimicrobiota bacterium
ATGCCCACGATGGCGCTTTCCTCGACCTGCGGGTGGGAATTAAGCACCAACTCGACCTGCGCCGAGAATACCTTGAGTCCCTTTACGATGATCATGTCTTTCTTGCGGTCCCGCACGAACAGAAAACCTTCCTCGTCGAGGAGCCCGATGTCCCCCGTCTTGAGAAAGCCGTCTCGCGTGAAGGTGTCCCGGGTCGCTTCGGGATGGCCATGGTAGCCCAACATCACGTTGGGTCCCCGGGCGCAGATTTCGCCTTCCTGTCCGGGAGGGAGGGTCGTCTCGTCCTCGCGGATGATCTTGACCTGGACGTCCTGGATGGGCAGTCCGACGCTGCCGAGCTTGCGCTGGAGGGGCCTGTTGATCGAGATGACGGGGCTGGTTTCGGTGAGGCCGTAGCCCTCGACGATCGGTATTCCCATGGCCGCCTCGAAGGCCCGGGCGGTGTCGGGGCTCAGGGGCGCGGCGCCGCTGGCGCCGAAGCGCACGCGGCGGAAGAACCAGTACTTCAAGAGCAGGCGCTTGATCCCTCGCGCCTCCTTGGCCAGCACCGCGTAGACCTGGGGGACGGCCGCGAACACGGTGACGCCGTGGCGGCCCATCATCTTGATCCAGGGGCCGGCCGGGGCGATCGAGTTCGAGACCACGTTCTTGGCTCCCAGCCTCAGGGCGACCAGTACGCAGCCGGTCCAGGCGAAGGTGTGGAACATCGGCAGGATCGTGAGGATGACGTCTTGTTCGCGCAGCCGCAGCGCCTCGATGGAGCTCTCGCAGTTCGATACGAGGTTGCCGTGGGATAGCATGACGCCCTTGGGAAACCCCGTCGTTCCGGAGGTATAGAGGATCGCGGCGACGTCCTTTGAGGACGGCGAGATATGGGGTGCTTGAGAAGGCGCATCGCCGGGCGCAGTCGCGCGCGCCGCAGGCCCGCTTCCCTCTCCCGCCAGGAATTTATCGAATTGCAGGACATCCTGGCCCGCGTTTTCCGTGTCGGTCGCCCAAATCCTGAGAGGAGCCTTCAGGAGCGTTCTTGCCGCAAGAATGCCCTTCAAGAACTCCTTCTGGGTCACGACGCCCTTGGCTTGGCAGTCCGCGAGCATGTAGCGGAGCTCCTCGGCTTTCTGGACCAGGAAATTGATCGGGACGGCGACCGCCCCCAGGCGCACGAGGCCGAAATAGGCGGTGACGAACTCCGGGCCGTTGCGAAGCACCAGCGCCACGCAGTCGCCTTTGCGGATGCCGCAGTGCGCGAACGCCTCGGCCGCGCGTTGCACCTCTTGATGGAGCCGCGCGAACGTCCAGGATGACGTCGCGGTCACGAGGGCGACGCGCTGCGGCGCGCGCGCGGCTGTTTGATCGAGAAGATCGTTTAGATTCATGGTTGCCTCCCATCGCATTATTTCTGACGCGGGTCCAAAATATCCCGCATGGCGTCGCCTAGGAGATTCCATCCGAGGACGAAAAGAAAGATCGTGACCCCGGGGATGAGGACGGTGTGCCAATATTCGAAGGGGTTGCCGGAGCTGCCCAATATCCAGTTCCGGGACAGGGAGATGAGCTGCCCCCAGTCGGCGTAGCCGAGCGGAGAGCCCAGTCCTAGAAAGCTCAGGGCCGCGGCCGTGATGACGATGCGCCCCATGCTGAGGGAGGCCACCACGATGAGCGGATAGATGCAATTGGGCAGGATGTGGCGGGCGAGGATGCGGGCGTCGGAGGCTCCGAGAGCCCTCGCCGCGAGAACGTACTCCCGCTCCTTGACGGACAACACGTCGCCGCGCAGGAGCCGGGCGTACGACGGCCAGGAGACGAGCGTCACGGCGACCATCACCTTGAAAAGCCCGGGCCCGAGCACCGACACGATGACGACCGCCAGGACGAGGTCGGGGAACGCCAGGACGATGTCGGTCAGGCGCATCAAAATCTCGTCGACCCAGCGGCCGTAGAATCCCGAGACGGCGCCCACGAGGATGCCGACGAGAAGCGAGATCAGAACAACCGATAAGGCCACCTTGAACGCGGTGCGCGTCCCCCAGATCATCCCGTAGTAAAGATCGTACTGCTGTTCCGTCGTCCCGAGCCAATGCCGGGAGCTCGGTCGCCGCGGGTCGGGGCTGTAGCCGTCTTGGGGAATCAGGTAGACGTCGCGTGCGTTGGGCGCTGGAGGGGCCAGCACCGGCGCCAGCGCGGCGACCGAGACGAAAAAACCGATGAGCCCGAACCCTAAAAGCGACATCGGTTTTTTCATCGCACGCGGATCCTTGGATCGACCAGCGCGTAGAGGATATCCGAGACCGTGTTGGCCAGGACGAATAATGTCGAAGACAGAAGAGCCGAGCCTAGCACGCCCGGGATGTCGAGCTGCTGCGCGGCCGTGACCCCCCAGCGTCCGATGCCCGGATAGTCGAAGACGGTCTCCGTGATGACGACTCCTCCCAGGAGGCCCACGAACAGCAGGCTCGAAAGCGTGACGACCGGGATGAGCGCGTTTTTCCTGGCGTGCTTGGTGATCACCATGTCTTCCGGCAGCCCCTTGGCGCGCGCGGTGCGCACGTAAACCTTTCCGAGGTCCTCCAGCATCGAGGAGCGCGTGATGCGCAGAAGGAGCGCCACGTCGAAGTAGAGCAGGGTG
>JACQPI010000067.1 GCA_016207585.1 Elusimicrobiota bacterium
GGCCACATGGGCGGCAAGGTGCTCGTGCCCACGCGCGAGTTCATCCAGAAGCTCCTGGCGGCGCGGCTGGCCTCCGACGTGCTTCGCGTGCCGACGCTGCTCATCGCGCGCACCGACGCCAACTCGGCGGCCTTATTGACCTCCGATTGCGACGAGCGCGACCGGAAGTTCATCCTCTCCATGGACCGGACCGTCGAGGGCTTCTTCCGGGTCCGCGACGGTCTGGAGCCGGCGATCGCGCGCGGGCTCGCCTTCGCCCCCTACGCCGACCTGTTGTGGTGCGAGACAGCCAAGCCCGACCTGGAGGAAGCCAAACGTTTCGCGGAAGGGATTCGGCGCGAGTTTCCGGAGAAGCTTCTCGCCTACAATTGTTCCCCGTCGTTCAATTGGAAGCGCAACCTCGACGCCGGCACGATCGCCAAGTTCCAGGGGGAGCTGGGAAGGATGGGCTACAAGTTCCAGTTCGTGACGCTGGCCGGCTTCCACGCGCTCAACCATTCGATGTTCGCGCTCGCCCAGGGCTACAGGGCTCAGGGGATGACCGCCTACACCCGGCTTCAGGAGGAGGAGTTCGCCAGCGAGCCCGCCGGCTACGGCGCGATCCGCCACCAGGAGTTCGTCGGCACGGGCTATTTCGACGCCGTCAACGAGGTCGTCTCCGGCGGGCTCTCCTCCACCCTGGCCCTAACGGGCTCCACGGAAGAAAAGCAGTTTCACTGAGCGAGCCCGCCGAACCGAAACAAGCGCCTCAACCGGGTCCCCGCGTCGTCGATGATCACGTAGGCGGCTGGGATGATGAACAGCGTCATCGGCATTGCGAAGGTGAGGCCCCACGCCAGCGCCATCGCCATCGGCGCGACGAACGGCTCGTGCCCGCCGAAACCGTAGGCGGTCGGGAACAATCCCAGGAGGGTCGTGATCGAGCTCGCCCAGATCGGGCGCAAGCGGTCCACCGAGGCTTCGAGCGCAGCCTCGGCTGCCCCCATCCCAAGGGAGCGTTTCTCGTTGATGAAGTTGACCAGGACGATCGCGTTATTGACGACCACTCCCGTCATCGCCACGACGCCCAGGAGCGCCATGAAGGAGGCCGGCATCCCGTGCAGGAGCAGGGCGTAGGTGACGCCGATGAGCCCGATGGGGATCGTCAAGAGTATGAGGAAAGGCTGCACATAGGAGCCGAACAGCGTCGCGAGGATTACGAAATCGAGCAGGAGCGCCGTCCCGAAGGCGCGAAACAGCGAGCGCAAGGATTTGTTCGTCTCCTCCTCCTCGCCTCCATAGATGAGCTCATAACCCGGATGGCGCTTGGGGAGGTCCTGGAACCGCTTTTGGATCCGGTTATTGACCTCTCGGGAGGTATTCTTGGAGAGGTCGACGTTGGAGGTCACCGAGACGGCCGGGTGGAAGTTGTAGCGCTGCAGGACGGGCGGACCCTGGCTTTCCAGGACCCGCGAGACGCTCCCCAAGTGCACCGGCCGGCCCTGCAAATTGAGCACCTCGAGCGCGAGCAGGTCCGCGGGGTTGGAGCGTTGCTGCGGCAGGAGCTTGAGGCGGATGTCCACCTCCTCGTCGGGACGCTGGATCTTGGAAACCTCGACGCCGTCGACCGCGTAGAAGAGGTCGAGGGAGACGCGCTCGGCGTCGAGCCCCGCGAAGGCCGCCTCGCGGGCATCGAGGGTGAAGAGCCATTGCTTCTTGCCGGCCTCCAGGGAATCGCGGACATCGTAGATGCCCGGAATCTTGGCCAGCTCGGCCTTGATCTCATCGGCGATGGCGCGGTTTACCCCGGGTTCCGGCCCCCGCGTCCGCACGAAGACCGCCTGGCCCACGGGAGGTCCGGGCCGCATCTCCTCCACCGAGACTTTCATGGCTCCCGGAGGCAGGCCGATCTTCCGGCGAAGGTCCTCGACGATCGTTTTCGTCTTGCGCGGCCGGGTATCTTCCGGGGAGAGGAACACCCGGGCCTGCGCGTACTGCGTGCCGGTGCGCGCGGTGTCCTCCCAGCCCTTCATTCCCACCCGCGACGTGACCGCGTCGAGTTCGGAGCGCGGCAGGGAGAGGACCGCCTCCTCGATCTTCTGCAGGGCGCTTGCCGTGGTATTGAGGTTCGTCCCGGGCGGCATTTCGAGTTGGATGAAGAACTGGTCGATGAGCCCCGGTGGAAACAGGACGAACTTGATGCGCCAGGCCGCCAACAGGACCGTCCCCGCCAGGAAGGCCGCCAGCAGCCCCGCGAACTTGAGGCGGTGCTGCAGCACCCAGCCGGCCGCGCGCCTGTATTTTCCCACCGCGGCGGCGTACCAGCGCGACTCGCGCATCTCCTCGACGGGCCGGCCGTAGCGCATGAGGTCGAGCACATGGGAGGGGAGGATGAAGAAGGCTTCGAAGACGCTGGCCACGAAGCACATGCAGACGATGAGCGGGATCATCATGAGGAACTTGCCCATGATGCCGCTCATGAGAGCGAAAGGAAGGAAGGCGCAGCAGCTCACCATCACCGAGCCGATGACGGGCAGGAGCACCTCGCGCGTCCCGTCGATGGCGGCCCTTAGGGCGGGTTTCCCCTGTTCGAGGTGGCGGTAGATATTTTCCGCCACGACCACCGAATCGTCGTCGAGCATGCCCAGGACGATGATGAAGGCCAAAAGCGACATGAGGTTGATAGTGAATCCCAGCGGCACCGCCACGAGCATCGCGGCCGCGAAGGAGATCGGCACTCCCCAGGCCGCCACGACCGCCAGCCGCCAATCGAGGAAGATGAAGAGCGCCGCCAGGATGAGCGCGCCCCCCTGGACGAGGTTGCTCGTCATCACCCGCAGCCGGCGCTTAATGAAGAAGGACAGGTCGTCCGAGAGGATGAGCTCGATTTTCTTGTCGGCCGCCCGTGTCGTCTGCTCGCGCTGGATTTTCTTGACCGCGTCGGCCAGGCGGATGGCATCGCCGGTCTTGTGCTTGCTCACCTGGAGGTCGATCGCCGGCTTGCCGCCCGCGCGGACGTGGATCCTCTGGTCCGCGAAGCCCTCCCGCACCTGCGCCAGGTCGCGCAGGCGCACCACCGTGCGCTCGTCGTTGCTGCGCACCGCGATGTCGCCCAACTCGTGCGCGGTCGAGATGCCGCTGCGCACGCGGACCCAGTGCTCGAGGGGCCCTGCCTGCACGGCCCCCGCGGAGCGGTCGACGTTGTTGCGGCGGATGGCGGCGGCCACCTCGGCCATCGTGAGGCGGTTTTGGTCGAGCCGGGTCCGGTCCACCTCGACGATCACCTCGCGCTTGCGGTCGCCGTCCAGCTTGACCCGCGAGACGCCCGGTACCGCCTCGATGAGGTCTTTCATTTCCTCGGCGAAGCGGTCGCGCTCGTCGTCGGTGCCGCCCGCGACCGAAAGGGTCAGCAGGGGGCGGTGGGTCGCGGCGGTCAGCTCCTCCACGACGGGCCGACGGGATACCTCGGGCAGGTCCTCGACGCGCGCGACAGCCTGATGGATGTCCGTGACGGTCCGGTCTTTCTCGCGCTCGCTCAGGTTCTCGTCCAGGCGGGTCACGAGGAGCGATTGGTTCTCGATCGAGTAGGACTCCACGCGGTCTATGCCGGAGACGCCCTTGAGCTCCTCCTCGATGGGGCGCGTCACGAGCGTTTCGACCTCCTCGGGCGAGCCGCCCGGGTAGGCGGTCGTGATCGTCACGATGTCAAACTTGATGTCTGGGAAGGCCTCGCGGCGGACCGTCCACGCCTGCCAACCGCCCACGAGGACGATGAACAGGGTGATGAGGTTTCCGATGACCCGCCGCCGCAGGAAGAATTCGATCATGGGAAGACCGCCTCCATCCGGTCGCCCTGGGCCCGGGCGAGGTCCAATCGCGCCAGCGCCTCGTCCGTCTGCGCCCGGAGGAGCTCCGTCTGCGCGCGCCGGATGTCCTGTTGGAAGCGCAAGAGCAAGTCCGTGCTGGAGCGTCCCCGGCGGAAATTCGCCTCTTCGGCCTCGAATTTGCGCCGCTCCAATTCGACGAGCCGTTTCGCCGATGTGGTCCGCCGCCGCGCGAGCTGGAGCGTTTCCTTGGCATTGCGGATATCCTGGGCGGCCTGGGCGGCCGTTTCCCTTTCGTCGGCCCGGGCCCGCTCAAGCTGAAGGGCCGCCTGGCGCCTCACGAGGCGCTCCTTGCGGAACGTCAGAGGGACGGCGACCGCGAGGCCCGCCGTCCGGACGGGATGATTGAAGGTCCCCATGTCGCGCCAGGCGGCGTCATAGACGCTTCCCAATCCGACCGCGCTGTAGGACAGGCTCAGCCGCAGGTCGGGGAGGGTGTCGAGCCTTTCGACCCGCAGATTCCATTCGAGCGCTTCCCGCCTGGCGCGCGCGGCCTCCACGTCGGCGCGGCGCGCGAGCGCCTCCGACTCGGCGACCTGCCCGGGTTCGGGAAGCTCCTCCGGGAATTGGGTCCGCAAATCCGCGGGCGGGGAGCCGTCTCGCAGGAGGACGGCCCATAGGGCGTTGGCGCCGCGCTCGAGCTGGGAGCGGGCCAACAGCAGCTCCGTCTGTTGTATTTCCAGCGAGGAGCGGGCCTGGAGAAGGTCGGATTCCTCCACCAGGCCGTAGCGCTTCTTGTCCTCGTATTTGGCGACCAGAGCCTTGGCGTCGCGCGCTCCGCCTTCCTTTATAGAGACCAATTCCGTGGCGAAATAGTATTCGAGATAGGCCGCGCACGCCTTGATGACCGTGCTCTCTCGCGCCAGCCGCAGCCGGGCCCGCGCCTGTTGGACGGAGCTCCCGGCGCGCCGCCTGCGCGCGACGTCGGGGCGCCCCCAAAAGTACCGCAAGAGCGGCTGGTTGATCTCGATGCTCAACCTCGAATCGACGCTCGGGTCGAAGGCGCGAAAAAGAGCCGGATTGCGCAACTTCTCGTTGGCGAAGCGCAGCCGCGCCTCGGTGCCGAGCAGGGTGTTTTGCATGAAGCCGGCGTCCCAGCGCTGGGAGTCGGAATAGGGGCCTTGGAACGCGGGGAGGGCGCGCGGAGCGCGGTCGTCGGTGATCGCGTACGAGGACAAAAACTGCGGGTCGAGGTTCGAGAGAATGAGAGGCTCCTCGAGAGAAGCGAGATCGAGTTCCCGCGCGGACGCCTCCACCTCGGCGGAACGATCAAGAGCCTCGCGTACCGCCCCGGCGAGGGTCAGCGCGGGGCTCGAACTCTGAACGCCGGCGGGGACCTGCGCCAGGGCCGGGAGCCAAAGCGAAAAGCACAGGATCGCGCGGAGAAGAGCGGTCATTTTCGCCTCGTCTCGAGGGCCCGAATGGCCAGGCGGGCCCTCTGGCGCAAGGCCGAGTCGGAAAGCAGAGCCGCCTTGAAAGCGCCGGGGCCCAGCCCCATGGGCCGGCGGGCGCCCGATTTGTCGACGAGACCCGCCACGAGGCTGGGGATGCCCATCGTGCTCAGCAGAAACGAGATCGTCTGGGGAAGCGACGCGCGCAGCAAGAGTCGCCGCCGCCAACACTCCTCCACCAGGGCTCGCACGATCGCCAGGTGCCGGGGGAGGTTGCGCGCCGCGAAGGCGATGGTGGGCTTGTGACCATCCATCGCCTCGCGCAGGAGGACGAAAAGAAGTGGCCGGCGATCGCGCGCGAAACGCCCTACGGTGAACAGCGCGCGTTCGAGTTTTTCGAGTGGGGAGCCCGGCCCGGAGGTGTCGAGGGTCAGCCGGGAGAAGAACTCCTCGTAGGTCTCCTGCAAAACCCGGTCCAGGAAGGCTTCCTTCGTTCCGAAGTGGTAGTGGAACATCCCCAGGTTCACTCCGGCGCGGCGCGCCACATTGCGGATGTTGAGGCCGGACGGCCCCGTCTCGGCGAGCATCGCGCGGCCCGCGGCGAGGAGCTTGCGGTCGACGTTATGGGAAGGCCTGGACATGTCGGAATTATTATACATCCGTATAATAATAGGGTCAAGATGCTTGGATCGATCGCATCCCCGTTATTTGGGCCGGGCGGATGATCTTGTGTCGTCGGGCCTGGAACTATGGCCGGCCATAGCCGATATGCGGGTTAGAGGATATTCAAAATTGGTATCATTCAGGCCGATAGATTCGAATTCTCCTTGGTGAGGATATCGTGAAGGCGGTCCGCATCCATCGCTACGGCGGCCCCGAGACCTTGGTTCTTGAGGACGTCCCAAAACCCGAGCCCGGTCCGGGAGATCTCCTGGTCCGCGTGTATGCCGCCGCGGTCAATCCCGTAGACTGGAAGATACGCGAGGGACATCTTAAAATGCTCCTTCGGCATAAGCTGCCGTTAACCCTCGGGTGGGATTTTTCAGGCGTGGTGGAGCGCGTCGGCTCGGCGGTCGGCGCCTTCAAGCCCGGCGACGAGGTGTACGGCCGTCCCGACATCTCTCGCGACGGGACCTATGCCGAATATATCGTAGTGAGCGCCGACGAGGCCGCTCTTAAGCCTAGGACGGTGGATCACATCCACGCCGCGGCGGTGCCCCTGGCGGGTTACACGGCCTGGCAGGCGCTCTTTGACATAGCCGGCCTCGGCGCGGGACAACGTGTCCTTGTCCATGCCGCCGGCGGCGGGGTGGGCCATTTCGCCGTGCAGCTCGCTAAATGGAAAGGCGCTCACGTCATCGGAACCGCCTCCGGCGGAAACCTGGAGTTCGCGCGCTCGCTCGGGGCCGATCAGGTGGTGGACTACACGCGGGAGCGTTTCGAGGAGACGGTGGAACCCGTGGACGTGGTGCTCGACACCATGGCCGGCGATGTGCAGCGCCGTTCCTGGCGCGTCCTAAAGCGGGGAGGCACGCTCGTTTCGATTCTTGATCCCCTGGCGCGATTCAAGGGGCTGCTGCGCTGCAAGCGCGGCCGGTTTCTATTCATAAGACCCAATGCCCGGCGACTCGCCCAAATGGCGGACCTCATTGACCAAGGAGGCTTGAGGTCGATCGTGGAGACCATCCTGCCCCTTTCCGAGGCCCGCCAAGCCCACGCGCTCAGCCAGGGCGGCCACGTCCGGGGAAAAATTGTCTTTCGGGTCCGATAGAGGCTTGGGACATTTCGGCAATACGCCGATGCCGGGTGCGCGTGAACGGTTTAATCCGATTTCAAGCTGAGCGCCAGCGGCCAGGCTGAAGGTCGTCGAGGCGGAAGGGGCCCGATGAAATCCGGACGAGGCGGAGCGTGGGATGCCCGACGGCGGCGGTCATGCGTCTCACCTGCCGGTTGCGGCCCTCGGTCAGAGTCAGCTGGAGCCAGGCCGTCGGCACGTTCTTGCGATGGCGTATGGGCGGCTGCCTCGCGGGAAGGGAAGGCTCCTCGCTCAGCAGCCGGGCGCGGCAGGGGCGCGTCGGCCCGTCCTTGAGGCGCAGGCCCGATTCGAGGCGGGATAGTGCGTCGTTCGCGGGCACGCGCTCCACCTGCACGAGATAGGTCCTGGGGTGCTCGAAATTTGGGTCGCTGAGCCGGTGCTGCAGCGCGCCGTCGTCGGTCAAGACAAGCAACCCCTCGCTATCGCGGTCGAGCCGCCCACAGGGGTATATCCCCTTGGGCAGTCCGAAATCGGAGAGAGTCGGGTGACTTCCGAGAGGTGAAAACTGGGAGACGACCCCGTACGGTTTATGGAAGAGCACGGTGCGAGGGGCCTTCATGGGCCCATTCTACTTTTTATGTTAAATACTTTGTTGCAAGGCGGATGAGCCGCCGCACCCAGGCCGTGTAGGGCGGGTAAAAAAACCGCAGCGTGTCGATCCAGCCCTGCCGCAAGACCGCCCGCTCGTGGGAGAGCGCGCGAAACCCGTGATAACCGTGGTAGTTGCCCATCCCGCTCGCGCCCACGCCGCCGAAGGGAAGGTCGGGGTTGGCCAGGTGCACGATCATCGTGTTGACGCAGGTGCCCCCGGCCGTCGTGTTTCGGAGAACGCGTTCGATGTTTTCCTCGCTCTGGCTGAACACATACAGGGCGAGGGGCTTCTCCTTGGACCGGATGATCCGGAAGACTTCCTCCAAATTCTTGTAGGCGATGATCGGCAGGATGGGGCCGAAAATCTCCTCCTTCATGATCGGGGAATCTTCCCGGATGTTCGAGAGCAGGGTCGGGGCCAGATAGCGCTCGTCGGCTTTTCCTATGCCGCCGATCTCCACCTTCGCCCCGTGGCGCAGCGATTCCTCCAGCACCCGGGAGAGGCCCTGCTGGTGCCCCAGGCTGACCAGGCGGCAAAAATCCGGGCTGGCGCGGCGGGCGTCTTCCGTGCCCCCGAAGCGCTCGGCGACGATTTTCTTGGCTTGTGATAGGAAGTCCTCCAGGCGGCTTTCGTGGATCAGGAGATAGTCCGGAGCGACGCAGGTTTGGCCGGCGTTGAGGAATTTTCCCCACACCGTCCGCTCGGCGGCCTTGCGGATATCGGCCGTTTCGTCGATGATGACGGGGGATTTGCCTCCCAGCTCCAGGGTCAGCGTGGTCAGGTGCTTGGACGCCGCCGCCATGATCGTCCGGCCGATGCGCGGGCTGCCCGTGAAAAAGATGTGATCGAAAGGCAGCTCCAAGAGGGCGTCGGAGACGGCGGCGCTTCCCTCGAATACCGCGACCTCGTCCGAGGGGAATAAATCCGCGATGAACCGGCGGATGAATTGCGACGTGCGCGGAACCTTGCTCGAGGGTTTCAGGATGACGCAGTTGCCCGCGGCCAGCGCGGCCACCAGGGGATTGATCAGGAGATGAAACGGGTAGTTCCAGGGGGAAAGGATCAGCACCAGCCCCTTCGCCTCCAAGCGCACCTCGCTGCGCGCGCCGAAAAGGGCCAATGGCGTCTTGACGCGGACCGGCCTCATCCAGCGCGGCAGATGGGCGATCGTGTGGTTGATCTCGGAAATGACCGGAAAGATCTCGGTGAGATCGGCCTCGCCCGGATTTTTTTGGAAGTCGCAGCGAAGGGCTTCATGCAGCTCTTCCTTACGGGAGAGGATGGCCTCCTTGAGCCTGCGCAGTTTCGCTGCGCGTTCTTTGGCCGTTGTTTGGGCTATCCGCCACCGGTTCAGGCGCTGGGCCTCGAAGGCGGCCCGGATATCCTCCACGGGCACGTGGGGTTTCGCCGCCGCAGCAGCGGACTCTATCGTCGGATTCATGCTCATGGCCGGCGCCTCCTACAGTATGCTTGAAACCTTATTACTTTCGCAACGAAGATGCCAGCGGTGCGCGCACCGCGGCCGTGGAAGCCGAGAGCCGCCTCCTACCTGATTCCGGAGTCCATCGCCGCCGGCGCTCTGCTGGAGGATCAGAACCTCACTTTACAATTTCATGCCCGCCTCCGGCCACCCCTGGGAAACAACTCAATCCGGGTTGGTCTGTTTGGAGGATTTAGTATAATCAAATCCTTCGCGGGCGTGGTTCAATGGTAGAACGGGTCCTTGCCAAGGATCAGACGAGGGTTCGATTCCCTTCGCCCGCTCCAGAAATTTTATCCCTCTCTTATGCAATGTTGGTCCTGCCGAAGCGAAATTACCCAAGGCGATGCTTTCTGCCGGTTTTGTGGGAAAGGCCAGGAAACGCGGATTCCTTGGTACTACAAGCACTGGGGGATCATCGCGTTGACGCTTGTGGCTTTGGGACCCTTCAGTCTGCTTCTCGTCTGGCGCTCGCCGCTTCTCGGCTTGCGAGCTCGGTGGACCTACACGATTGTTATCGGCGCGTTGACCTGGTATTTGTGCGTGACGACCTACCAGCTATGGCTCCGGTTGAATGCTCTGATCGCGCCGATTCTGACCTTGAGTTGAGCAAAGATTCGGGTGACGGGTATTTTAGGCGCGAGGGGGCGTGAATGCTTCCGGGGGCACGACGATCATTCGCCCATCCGCCTGCGCGAGATAGCCCGCGCGTTGCTCTGGATCGTGTTGAAATAAGAGAAGCCAAGCTTGTTCCTTAGCCCTCCCCAACAGGTCGCGTTTTGCCTCGAGCGTGTCCACGGGATATAGGTCGTAGCCCATGATATAGGGCAGCGGCATGTGGGCCCTGGTGGGGACGAGGTCCCCGAAAAAAATAGCCGTTCGTCCTTCCGATTCCACCAGTACGCACTGATGGCCCCGCGTGTGGCCTCCTGAACGAATGACCTTGAGGCCAGGTTCGATTTCGAATTCCCCGGAGACGAACTCCAGGGCTTTGGCTTCTTCCAGCGGCGCGTAATTCTCGGGAAGATAGGAGGCCTTGTTGCGCTCGTGCGCGCTGTTGGCGTCCTCCCACTCTTCCTTCTGGACGATATATTTGGCCCGCGGGAATTGAGGGGCCGGTTTGCCGTCTATGAGCTCGGTATCGCCTCCCGCGTGGTCGAAATGCAGGTGAGTATTGATGACGAGATGGATGTCATTGGGAGTGAGCCCGAGGTTCTTGAGCTGGTCGCGCAGGGTCGGCGAGCGGCGCACGGAATATAGATCAAGGAATTTCTTATTGCGGTCGTATTTGGAGGAGAGTCCCGTATCGACCAGCACGTTTTTTCCAGTCGGCGTTTGGATGAGCAGGCACCCCAGGTTGAGCGCGATCCGATTGTGCTCATCGGCCGGAGAAGCGCGGTTCCAAAGGATTTTCGGCACGACGCCGAACATCGCCCCGCCGTCCAATCGAAAAACCCCGTCCGACAGCTGGTGAAGCTTGAATCGTCCGAGCGCGATCATCCGGCCTTCGCGGCGCAGCACTTCTTGTACTTCTTGCCGCTCCCGCAGGGGCAGGGGTCGTTGCGGCCGACGTCGGGCCCGGTCTTGACGTACGTTTGAGGCTTGGCGTCGGCGGGGGCCTCCGTGAACTGACCGGACTCGACCTCCTGCTCGTGGGATTTCAGCCACGCCTGCACCGCGTTCTTATCCTTCAGGTTGACGCCTTCCGCCTGCATCCGGGCGGTGATGGCGCGCAACTGCTTGAGCAGTTTGGGGTCTTTCCAATGTCTGAAAAATTTGGACAGGAGCCCCTTTTGCTCCAGCTCCTTGAGGCCGGCCGCGCCTCCCAGCGCTGCCTCGGCGGTCGCCGCATTGATTGCCTTGGCCTGGGTTTCCGGCGCGGCGGCGCCAGCCAGCCTTTTTTTGAGGGCGGCGAGGGGGTTCCACATGGTTTTAGTCTCCGACAACGGCATTATTTTATGACATTGCCCCGTGGGATGGAAACCCCATTGGGGGAAAGGTGACGAGCTCCCCAGGATCTTGGGGACGAGGTGGGATAGCTCTGGATTGTTGCGGAGTTCTTCGGAGGGGGGGAGATTCGAA
>JACQPI010000068.1 GCA_016207585.1 Elusimicrobiota bacterium
CTTATGTGCATTGAGCCGTGTGGGCAGCCTACCGCCAGGTAATCCGCCAATACCCAAAGATTCCACTCCCCGAAGAAAGAGTTTTGATCGCTCGCGCGCAGAAAGGGACGAAGGAAATCGGCGATGAAATCGTTTTGCGCCATATCGGATTTGTTATCTTCCGAATCCACAAGCGAGTGTTTCCGGTCTTCTTGAGGCGATACGGGAAATTCGTTGCGATGGGCTGAACGGAAAGATGGAGATGGACATTTATCCGCTGTCTGGGCTTGACGGTTCTTCTCTGTCTTCGCAGTTTGAAATGTGTAAAGCGGTGCGGAGGGGGAGGGATTCGAACCCCCGAGACGCCTTGCGGCGTCTGACCCGTTTCAAGCGGGTTCCGTTCGACCGCTCCGGCACCCCTCCGCGCATATGCTACGCAACTGTGGGGCTCCGGCTCAAGTCTCGGTCGCCGCTTTCATTGACCCGGCCGAAGGCATTTAGTAACTTTCCGGATATGCCCCGCGATGCGCAGGAAAATCTACAGCTCCTATTGGACGTTTGCCTGCTCCTGGCCTCCAAAATAGAGCTCCCGGAGGTGCTCACCTCGATTATCGAGCTTTCTTCCCGTGTCGTCGACGCGGAAACCGCCAGCCTTTTGTTGCTGGATCCCGAATCCCACGAGCTGTACTTCCATGTCGCCTTGGGTCTTGACCCCGAGGTGAGTCGCATCCGGCTTCGTTTGGGGGAGGGCATCGCGGGGAGCGTGGCCAAGGAGGGAAAGCCCGTCATCATCAACGACGTTCGTTCCGATCCGCGATGGAGCTCCTCGGTGGATGAACAATCGGGGTTCCAGACGCGCTCCATCTTGGCCGCGCCGATGATGATCAAGGGGAAACTCGTCGGCGTCGTTGAGGCGATCAATCATATCGAGGGTCCCTTTTCGTTCGACGAATTGAGAATTTTCGAGGCCTTCGCAAGCCAGGCCGCGATCGCCATCGACAACGCCCAGCTCTTCGCCTCGCTGCGCACGGAGAAAGACAAGCTGGACACCGTTTTCGCGCGAATGCGGGACGCCGCGGTCCTGGTGGACGATGGGGGGCGCATCCTGCTGGCCAATGAGTCCGCCGAGAAGTTGTTCGCGGTGGGGGCCGCGCAAAAAGCCGGCATTGCCGAGGCGATGGCCCAGGTCCGCATGGAGCCGGGCCTCAAGAGCATATTGGATTCGCGCGATCCGATCGTCCGGTTCGAGGCGACGCGGGACGACCCTAAAAAACTTGTGTTGGCCGGCACCGCCTCGTCCTTGGAATTTGAGGGAAGTCCAAGCACCGCGCGATGGCGCGGCCGTCTCTTCGTTTTTCGGGACGTGACGGAGGAACGGCGAGAGGAGCTTTTGAAACGGTCGTTCCTGTCCTTGATTTCTCATAAACTGAAGACGCCCTTGTCGTCGATCACGGGATACGCGCAAATACTCATGGAGGAGAGCGCAGGGCGCTCCGGGGCGGTCGGCGGCGATCTCGCAAAAAAATCGATCGAGACGATATTGGCCCAGGGGAAGAAATTGGCGGAACTCGTGGATAAGCTGCTGCGATTTACAACGCTCGAAGAAATCGATTCCTCCGCGTTTGAAATGAAACCTTTCAAGGTCGATGAGACGATCGCCGAGGCGGTTCGGTCTCTGGAGGCGTGGCTTAAGGGGCACGGTGGAACCGTCCTGGTGGAGGCGGGCTCGGGGCTGACCGTGTGGGGAAATCCGAATTTGATCCGCGATGTGATCAAGAATCTCATCGAAAACGGGATCAAATTCAATACGAATTCCGAAAAGAAGGTCGCGATCTGGGCGGAAGCCCGGGACGCGGCCGTTGCGGTCCGGGTGAAGGATCAGGGACCCGGCATCCCGCCGGAAGATCAAGACAGGATTTTTGACAAGTTTTATCAGATTGAAACGTCTTTCACGGGCCAAGTGGACGGTTGGGGCCTCGGATTGCCCTTTGCCCGGCGCGTCCTGGAGCATCATGGCGGAACTTTGACTTTGGAGTCCCAACTGGGCAAGGGAACGACGGTCACGGTCACGCTGCCGCGCACCCCGACGGCTCTCCAGCCGGGCCGCGGCGCCTGATGACGGTCTCCCTGGACGGCCTGGATCCGCGTCCGTGGAACGAACTTCTGCGAGGGGCGGAGTACTGCGAAGCGTACCTGGAGGAGTCGGCCGGGAGCTCCATACAGTTCGAGGATTCCCGGGTCGAGCAGATAACGGCCGGCTCGGATCAAGGCGTAGGGCTAAGATTTCTTAGAGTCGACCCGCGCAGCCGGTCCGCCCAGACGACCTTCGGAAGTCTCAATACCCTCGAGCCGGGCGCGGCGCGCTCGCTGGGTCGCCGGCTCGTGGAGTTCGGCAAGACGGTCAACGGCGCCAAGCCATTGGGAAATTTGGAGTCTCATCGGCACCTTGTAGTCCGCGATCCCTCGCAGGTGCCCGTAGAAGCCAAAATCAAGATGTTGGCGGAGGTGGACCGGATCGTACGATCGGAATTCCCATCGGTGCGCCAGGTGAGCCTGACGTGCGGCGAACGCCATAAAACCTTCGCCGTTCTCAATTCCGAGGGATTGTGCCATCGCGAGGAGCGCCGCACCGTTTTATTCGCCGTTCGCATCACGGCCGAAAAGGGCGGCATGCTCCAGACCGGCTATGAGGTGATCGGGGCCTTGAAGGGCTGGGAGCTTTTTGGGGAGGTTGCCCCGGTCGCTTTGGGGCGCGCCGCGGCGCGCCGGGCCGTAACCAAGTTGGAGTGCCCTCAGGCGAAGGCGGGGGATATGCCGGTCATCCTGGCGAGCTCCGCCGGGGGAACCTTCGTGCATGAAGCCATAGGGCACTCCCTCGAAGCGGACCATGTGCAGGAGGGAACCTCGCCGGCCTATCGAAACAAATTGGGCCAGACCGTCGCGCGCGAATTTTTGAGCATTGTCGACGACCCGACCCTGCCTTTATATAGGGGCTCGTACCGCCGAGACGACGAAGGGAGCGAGGCCCGCCCGACGCTGCTGGTCGAGCGCGGCGTCTTGAAAACCTATCTCTACGATCGCGTCACGGCCCTTAAAGACGGCGCCGCGTCCAACGGTCACGGCCGCCGGGAATCGTATCACCATAAGCCGATCCCTCGAATGTCCAATCTCTACATCGTCCCGGGCAGCGAAGATCCTCGCCGCATCGTTCAAGAGCTCGACAGGGGCCTGCTGGTCACCAAAATGGGAGGCGGCCAGGTGGATACTGCTACGGGAGAATTCATATTCGAGGTGGAGGAGGGATTCTGGGTGGAGTCCGGAGTCGTGCGGCACATGGTTCGAGACGCCAATCTCCTGGGGGTTGGCCCCGAAGTATTGCGATCGATCGACCGATTGGGCTGGGATATCGGCTGGGGTATCGGCACATGCGGAAAACAGGGACAAGGCGTCCCCGTCTCGGACGGGCAGCCGACCTTGCGCATCCCGAAACTTTTGGTCGGGGGGAGGGAAAGCTGAGCGGCGCTCTGAAAGCGAGTTGCCTCGCACTGGCGGCCTTTTTTTTGATTGTTGCTTTGCAAGACGCCCGGGCGATGTCCAGGAGGCGGCCCGAGAAATCGAGGGAGCGATCTATGGAGAGCCCTGCCGAACTGGAAGCCCTTGACGCGGCGGTGCGCGAGTGGCGCGGGAGTTCCTGCGCGTACTCGGAGCCGGTTGCCCGCGTGGTCGCGGATGCCTCCGAGTGGAGGCGCCTATGGAACGACGCCTTCTCGGCGCCCGCTCCGGAGGTCGACTTTTCAAAGTATTTCGCGGCGGCCGTTTTCTTAGGACTGCGCGCCACGGGCGGCTATAGCGTGGAATTTTTACCGCCGGCCGTCGAGCGCGATGCCGTCGTTGTTCGCCATAGGACGCGGTCGCCGAGCCCTGGGAGTTTCGTCATCCAGGCGCTGACTCAGCCGTATGCGATCCGGTTGTATCGAAAGACGCCGTCACCGGTTCGAATCTCGGAGGTCCGATAGTCCACGGCGATGTTCCGCTATCGGATAGTTGCCGTCTTGCTGATAGTCCAGCCCGCTTCACGGGCGTGGGCGGTCGATCCGAGCGGCGCCGCGGTCGGGCTCTCCAGCGGAACGAGACAGGAAAGCGTCGCGCCGTCGACGAATACCGTCTCCGCGGCGGCCGGGTGGGTGACTCTGAGCACGTCTTTAGTATTTTACGACGAGAGCGGGACGCTGGCGCAAGAAATTGGGTTGTCCGCGTGGACGGAAGAGGTCAAAGAGGGGACTTTCCGCCGACAGAGTCTCCGGGGAGAGGCATCGCGGGATGGGAAGTTCGCTTGGTCCTGGGAAAAGACGCAAATTTCAACGTCGAGGCGGACCGACAGGCCTACCGAGCTGTCGCGTCTTTTGCGGTTTTGGGGAACCGATGGCCAGGAGCTTTGGAGGAGCGAGAAGGCCGACGGTCCCGGCGATTTAAATCCGGCCGCCATCAGCATCCATGGAGAGAGGATCGTCGTTTTGGAGCGGCAGGGGAACGCGTGGTCGGCCGTGGCTTATGACTTCATCGGTTCTCGCCTCGTGGAAGCGGCGGGCCCCGCGCCGCCGGAGCTCCTCCAAATATCCCCGCGAGGGCATTTCGCCGTAGTGCGTTGGCATGCGGTGGATCGTCCGCCGGTCTATACGTTGCTCGATATCGATAGCCGGGTCAGCAGAACGGTTCCTATCTCCCGGGCATCCTTGGCCGCCCCGCAAGTCACGGATGACGGGAAATTATTTTTGGGAGACGCCCTCGTTTTTGATTCGGCGGTTCCGTTGGGGCGTTAAAGTGAGGCATTTCTTCAAGCCCTCTTGGATATTCGCTGTGGCGGCCATTCTCGCTTATTTCAACGACGGCTTGGCTCGGGAAAGGACGCGGCCTCCGGTGGGAACGACACTGTCCGTCATGCAGGACGAGGAGCTCATTAAGGAGGTTCAAAGGC
>JACQPI010000069.1 GCA_016207585.1 Elusimicrobiota bacterium
ATCTTAAGGAGTTGAGACGCGCTCAGAGCATCGTCGATCCCCAGAAGCGCTTGGAGCTTGGCACCGTGAGCCGGAGGGAGCTTGCCGCCGCTCTCTGGAAGGTCCGCTCGGAAAAGATCCGCCAAGAGGAACTGCGGCAGAATCGCGGTATAGCTCTGAGTAAGCGCGAAGCGAACAAAAAGCTCCGGGCTCAGGCCGCAGACACGATCAGGCGTCTCGAAAATTTTTATTCGCCAGGGAAGGTTGCCTTTGATGGAGCAAAGTAGCGGCACTGTCTCGTTAGCAACTTCCTCAGAACCGTCCAGAGACGATCCGGTGACGGGCGCCGGGCTATCCGCAACCATTTTTTGATATGCCGAATTGGCATTTCATACAGACAGCTCTGGAAGCCGTTGCCGGTTCTTCCGTCGGATGCCGCCCCCCGATTACAGAAATTAGAAATATCCAGGCCAAATATGTATGATAAAATTCATCGGACTCGTTTTCCCGCTTCATGAATTCCTTGCTTCGCTTCCTGTCGTCTTCCATCGGAAAGAAGGTCCAGATGGCCCTGACGGGCCTGTTGTTGTGCGGTTTTTTGGTCGTTCACCTGGCCGGAAATCTCTTCCTCTATAAGGACGCCGAGACATTCAACCACTACGCGCGCGCGCTGGAGGGCAACCTCTTATTGCCCGCGGCCGAGATAGGCTTGGCGGCTCTGTTCGTCCTGCACATCATCACCGCCTTGCGCGCCACTTGGGAAAACCGCCGCGCGCGGCCCGTCGCCTACGAGGCCAGCCGTCCGGCGGGAGGGAGCACTTTCAGCTCCCGGATGATGGTCTTCTCGGCGCTGGTGCTTTTCGCGTTTCTTGTGGTGCATTTGAAGACTTTCCGTTTCCCCGCGGAGAAGCCGGAGGATATTTACCGTCTTGTCATGGCCGCGTTTTCCAACAAGTTCTACGCTTCGTTCTACGTTCTCGCGATGGGGGCCCTGGCCCTGCACTTGAATCACGGATTCCAGAGCGGGTTCCAGACGCTGGGCGTGAGCCATCCCAGGTATACTCCCTGGATTCGCGGGTTCGGCTGCGCGTTCGCGTGGATTGTGGCTTTGGGTTTTGCATCCATAGCTTTTTGGGCCGGCTTTTTAATTCGATGAGCGCTTGGTTTTGTCGCAAAAGGTTTTGCCGGGACTGGCTGGCAAGGACCGTGTCATGAAGCTCGACGCCAAGATTCCAGCGGGACCGATCGAGAGGAAGTGGGACACGCACCGCTTCGATCTCAAGCTGGTCAACCCGGCCAACAAACGCAAGTTCGAGGTGCTGGTCGTGGGGACCGGGCTTGCGGGAAGCTCCGCGGCCGCGGCCCTGGCGGAGTTGGGCTACAAGGTCAAGGTGTTCTGTCTTCAGGACAGCCCGCGGCGCGCCCACTCGATCGCGGCCCAGGGCGGCATCAACGCCGCCAAGAATTACCCCAACGACGGCGACAGCGTCCGGCGTCTGTTCTACGACACGGTCAAGGGGGGGGACTTCAGGGCCCGGGAGGGCAACGTCTATCGTCTGGCCCAGATTTCGAACGCGATCATCGACCATTGCGTCGCCCAGGGAGTGCCCTTCGCCCGCGAGTACGGGGGCGTGCTGTCCAACCGCTCTTTCGGCGGGGCCCAGGTCTCCCGCACTTTTTATTGCCGCGGCCAGACGGGCCAACAGCTCCTCCTGGGGGCCTACGGCGCCTTGATGCGGCAGGTCCACTTGGGCCGCGTCGAGGTATTGTCGCGGCGCGAGATGGTCGAGCTGGTCCTGGTGGACGCTCAGGCGCGGGGGATCGTCTGCCGCAATCTCGTGACCGGCGCGTTGGAGCGCTACGCGGGCCATGCCGTCTTGCTGGCCACGGGCGGCTACGGCAATGTCTTCTATCTCTCCACCAACGCCGCCTCGGGCAACGTCAGCGCGGTTTGGAGGGCGTACAAGAAGGGGGCGCTTCTCGCCAATCCGTGCTTTACCCAGATCCATCCGACCTGCATCCCCGTGTCGGGCGAACACCAATCCAAACTGACTCTCATGAGCGAGAGCCTGCGAAACGATGGGCGGGTGTGGGTCTCAAAGAACCCGGGCGACAAGCGCCCGCCGGACCAGATTCCGGAATCGGAGCGTGACTACTACCTGGAGCGCCGGTATCCCAACTTCGGCAATCTCGTCCCACGCGATGTGGCGTCGCGCGCGGCCAAGAAGGCCTGCGACGAGGGCCGGGGCGTGGGCCCGAGCGGCCTGGCCGTCTATCTCGATTTCGCCGACGCCGTCCGCCGCGACGGCAAGCCGGCGATCGCGGCCAAGTACGGCAACCTCTTCGACATGTACCACCACATCACGGGAGAGGATCCGTACCGGGTCCCGATGCGGATTTATCCCGCCGTACACTATACGATGGGCGGGCTTTGGGTCGACTACAACCTGATGACGACGATCCCGGGGCTCTTCGCCCTGGGCGAGGCCAATTTTTCCGATCATGGGGCGAACCGCCTCGGAGCCAGCGCTCTCATGCAGGGTCTGGCCGACGGTTATTTCATCATTCCTTATACCTTGGGCGGGTACTTAGCCGGGACCTCGATCCCTGCCGTTAGCGAATCCCATCCGGCTTTCGAGGAGGCGCAGCGGCAGGCGCTGGAGAGGACGCAAAAACTCCTGTCCATTCGCGGGGGCAGGACCCCGGCGGAGATCCACCGGGAGCTGGGAAAGCTCATGTGGAACCACTGCGGCATGTTGCGCGGCGAGGCGGGGCTGAAGAAGGGCTTGGCGGAGGTCCCTCAGCTGCGCGAGCGGTTTTGGGAGGACGTCAGCGTGCCGGGATCGGGAGAGGATTTCAACCAGGCCCTCGAGCGCGCGGGGCGGGTGGCGGATTATCTCGAGTTCGCCGAGCTCCTCCTGCGCGACGCCTTGCACCGGCGGGAATCGTGCGGCGGCCATTTCCGGGAGGAGAGCCAGACCTCCGAGAACGAGGCCCTGCGCGACGACTCCAATTTCTCCTACGCGGCGGCGTGGGAACACCGGGGCCCGGGCGCGGAGCCCGAGCTTCACCGGGAGCCCTTGCAGTTCGAGCACGCGCATCTGGCCCAGCGGAGCTATAAGTAGCGGAAAGAAAAATGACCGAGCATATTGCGCAGGGAATGGTTGATGCCTTGAGGTCGTTCGGCAGGAAACCATGAAACTTTTGCTCAGGATCTGGAGGCAAAAAAACGCCCGATCTACGGGCGGCTTGGCGGACTATCCGGTCGACGACATATCGCCGGACATGTCTTTCCTGGAGGTCCTGGACGTCCTCAACGAGCGGTTGATCGCGCGCGGCGAGGAGCCCGTCGCCTTCGACCACGACTGCCGCGAGGGCATTTGCGGGATGTGCGGCCTCGTCGTCAACGGCACGGCGCACGGTCCCTCGCGGGGCTCGACCGTCTGCCAGCTCCCTATGCGGAATTTCCAGGACGGCGAGACGATCGTCGTGGAGCCCTGGCGCGCCCGGGCGTTCGGCGTCGTCAAGGACCTCGTGGTGGATCGCTCCGCCTTCGACCGGGTCATGGCGGCGGGCGGCTACGTCTCCACGCATACCGGCTCGGCCCCGGACGGCAACGCCATCCTCGTCCCGAAAGCCCACGCGGAAGCGGCCATGGACGCGGCCGCCTGCATCGGCTGCGGAGCCTGCGTGGCGGCCTGCCCCAACGCCTCCGCGATGCTGTTCGTAGCCGCGAAGGTGTCTCACCTGGCGCTCTTGCCCCAAGGGGAGCCGGAGCGCGCTTCCCGCGCCCGGGCGATGGCGTCGGCCATGGACGCGGAGGGATTCGGCAATTGCTCCAACCACGGCGAGTGCGAGGCGGTCTGCCCCAAGGAAATCAAGCTTTCCAGCATCGCGCGGCTCAACCGCGAGTCCCTGCGCGCCAACCTGCTTTCCGAAGAAACCCCCTAGGATCGGGAGAGAGTGTCTCCCATCGACCTCACCCGTTTCTTCGGCCGGGTCCTGCCGCCGGTGGGGCCCATCGGCCTCTGCTCGTAACGGGCCGATCCGAAAAGATATCCACTCGCACCCGGCCGATCCTACCCCCGGCGTCACCCGTCCTTTACTTGGGCGAGGCAGAGC
>JACQPI010000076.1 GCA_016207585.1 Elusimicrobiota bacterium
ACGAGCTGGCCGATCTGATGGTGGTGGCCAAGGACGTCGTCGAGGACTCCATCCAGCGCCTGGCGCAGATGGCCCGGGCGGTGGGGATCCATCTCGTGCTGGCGACCCAGCGCCCCTCCGTCGACGTCATCACGGGCGTGATCAAGGCGAACCTGCCGGCCCGGATCGCGCTGCGCGTCGCCTCGAAGGTGGACTCCAAGGTCATCATGGATCAAAACGGAGCCGAGTCGCTCCTGGGCAAGGGGGACATGCTCTACCTGGCGCCCGGGCAGGAGCCGGCCCGCATCCAGGGCGCCTTCGTCTCGACCGAGGAAATCGGCCGCGTGGTCGAATACCTCAAAAGCCAAGGAAAGCCCGACTATCCCCTGATCGGGACCATGGCCTCGGTCGGCGAGGAGGATTTGGCCCAGTACGGCGTGGAGCCGATGGAATTCCGGCAGGCGCTGCAGCTGGTGCTGGAACGGCGGCGCGTCAGCCAGGATCTTTTGAAATCCCAATTCGGCTCCTCCGCCCGGGCGACGAATCTCCTGAGCCTCCTCGAGGTGAAGGGCTTCATCCATAAGCCCGAGGGGACGAACCGGTGGGAGATATTCTTCGATCGGATCGAGGACTCTCTGCGCTCCAGAACCCCGCCGGCGCCGAAAAACAATTAAAAGTTATATACAATGGCTTCAATGATGGGGCATATCGTGTGCTTGGCGTTGGCGCTCGTCGCGGCGCCGCCCTCTTTCGCGGCGGCCAAGAAGAAGGCCGCAGCGGCGTCGGGGATCGCCGCCTCGACTTCGACGGCCGTCGCCGCCCCGTCATCCCTGGACGTGTCCACGGCCCCGCTTCGCACCGTCGATGAATTGAAGGCTCACTTCCTCCAAATCGACGGCGCTCTCCGAGGGATGACAGCCCGTTTCGTCCAAACCGTCCGCATTTCCCAAGCCGGGCTTACGTACCGCGTGGAGGGAACGGTGCACTACCAGAAGCCCGACAAACTGCGGATGGACATGACCTCTCCGGAACGCGACGCGACGCCGCCGGAGCGCCAGACGGTTGTCGCCGACGGGAAATCGGTCTGGGTGCACCGCAAGACCTACAACCAGGTCATCGAGACGAAATTAGACGCCATGCGCCGCAGCGACCCGCTCATCGGCAACCTCCTCGACCTCGGGAACTACTCGCGATTGACCGAGCGTTACGACGTTTCCTTCGATTCCGGCACCTTGGGAGTCACCCTGCGCCCGAAAGGCGAGGTCCCTCGCTTCACTCTGAGGCTTTGGCTCAAAGGGACCTCCCGGTTTCCTTCCGAAACTCAACTGGCCATCGAAGCCATGCAGGTGCAGACGGTATTCGAGGACATCCGGTTCAACCCCGAGCTGGACCCGGCCCTCTTCACGTTCGTTGCGCCGGCCGACGCGGAGGTCTATCGCGACTTCAAGATTCCCGCAATCGGAGGCGAACCTCAATGACCGAAACCGCATCCGCGAACCTTGCCGCGTCCCACGCCTCCCCGCCGGATGCCGGCTCCGTCCTGAAGCAAGCGCGGCTGCGGCGCGGCCAGAGCGTCGAGACGGTCTTCCAGCATACGCGCATCCCGAAGAAATTCATCGAGGCCTTGGAGGCGAACCGCTTCGAGGTCTTCCCGGCCTCGGTATACCTCCATGGCTTTCTGAAGGCCTACTGCGACCACCTGGAAGTCGATTTTGAGACTCTCTGGAACCAAATCGTCCCTCCTAAACAACAATCGCCGGAGCCGCCGGCGACGGGGCATGAAGACCCTGCCCAACCCGCCCCCATGACGCAAGCCGATGCCGGAATCCAAGCCAAGTACCTTCTCGGCGTCTTGGGGGTCGTCCTCGCGCTCGGCGTCTATTGGATGCTCGGCTCTAAACGCGCGGACGCGCCTCCTCCGCCCTCCGCCCCCGCCCTGCCGGCGCCGATCGCGCCGATACATTCCTCCGAGATGAAGCTGAAGCTCGTGTTCCGGCGCGAAGCGTGGGTGCGCCTCTACGCGGACGGTCGGCTCCGCTTCGAGGGCCGCGCGCCGGCGGGCTATTCCCAGGAATGGAAGGCGACGGAAGCCTTCACCCTGCGGGCGAACCGGCCCGAGGACGTCGATCTTTTTCTGGACGGCAAGCCGCACCCGCTGGACCCGGCCTCCAAGAGCCCCTCAGGAGATCACAAGATTACCCGATGACGCTGGCCAACAAGCTCACGTTGGTCCGGGCAGCCCTCGGGGTCGTGACCTTCGCCTGCGTTTGGAGGCAGACCCCCTCCAGCATCGCCTGGGCATGGGGATTCTACGTCGCCGCCACCGTGACGGATTGGATCGACGGTTGGATCGCCCGCAAGACCCACTCGATGAGCCCTTTCGGAGCCTTGGCCGACCCCATCGCCGACAAGGTGCTCGTGATCGGGACCTTGATCGCTTTTTTGAGGACCCGCAATCTCTTCATCCCGCACTGGGCGGTTTTCCTGATCGTTGTGAGGGAGCTCGTCATCGGCGGCCTGAGGGCCTTGGCGGGCACGCAGGGAAAGCTGCTCGCCGCGGAACGGTGGGGAAAATGGAAAATGGGCGTCCAGAGCGGTTGCGTCCTGGCGATCCTCACCCTTCTGCTCCTGCAAGACACGTTCCACGTACGCCTTCCCTCCTGGACTTACCCGCTCCCCGCCTACCTGACTTACCTGTGCCTCCTCGTCACCTGGGGCAGCGCCGCTCTCTATCTGCACCAAAATCGGCGCCTGCTTCAGGAGTCATGGGAAGGCCCCGTTTCTCGATGAGCGCCGGCGCTCCATGAAGCGGCGGTGGGAGTCCCTCTGCCTTCTGGTTGCGACCGGATTCTATTTAAGCTATATTCCAGTGAAAATATCGGGAGGGGGCCTATC
>JACQPI010000077.1 GCA_016207585.1 Elusimicrobiota bacterium
GCGGTCCGCAAGAACCACTCCAGCTGATCGCGCCAGGCGCCCGAACGGACGAGGATCGCGGCGTAATCCATGTTTCTCCACAACACCTGCTCCAGCAGCTCTCGCGAGGCCCCTCGTAATCCGAAATACAAATAGGTGAGCCCGGGAATTACCGCGCAGCCCGCGACATAAAGACCGGCCCGCCGAAGCGCCTCCCTCCATCGAAAAACCGCCGCCGCCTCGTCGTTCTCCGTCGAATCCCGGCGCAGAAGGACTCCCGTCCCGCCGAAAGCCAACAAGCTCCATAGCGCCGTCTGTTTCGTCATGACGGCCGCCCCGCAGGCCAGTCCCGCCAAAACGGGCCAGCCCCTCCAGGCGCCTCGCCATGAACGTTTTAGGCACCAGGCGCCCATCGCGGTAAACGCGGCCAGAAAAACCTCGGTATTCGCCGCAAAACCCATGTCGCCCACAGGCTGCGTGCTCAAGGTCGCGTAGACCGCCGGGGCGGTCAACCGCGCGGACCGGCTCCAAGCAGGGGGCGAAAGCAGGAACAGAAAGACCATCGTCAGCCAAGAAAATAAAACCGCCGACGCCCGCGGCGCCCAATCCCGACCGCCCAAGAGAGCATAGGAAACCCGATAGATGAAAAAGACTCCCGGAGGCTTCTGGTTGTACGCGTCCCGATACGGAACCCCCCCCTCCGACAGAAGCCGCGCCTGGTACGCGTACTCCCCCTCGTCGCTGATCATGGGCAGATAGAACCCGTGCCAACGAAGCGCCAAGTGCCATGCGCACAAACCCACGAGCGCCCAAAGCAGAACGCCTCCCTTTTTCACTGGATGAGATTCTATAAAAATTTATTAGAATTACCTCGTGGCTCCCTTGCCGACCACGCGCGCCTCGCGCAACCTCCTTGCTGGCATCCTCCTTCTCAGCCTGCCGGCGACGGCGGTGGTGGTCGGGCGCCATACCCAAACTCCCTGGATCGCCCAAGCCCCGCAATACCGACAGAAAGGGGATGCGGAGGCAAAAATCACCCTCGTGGAATTTTCGGACTTCGAATGCCCGGGCTGCGCCTCCGCAACCCCTCTCGTCAAGCAGCTTTTAGCCACCTATCATCCCAACGTCCGCTTGGTTTTCAAATATTTCGCCTGGGACTTTCATAAGCACGCCAAGAGCGCCGCCGTCGCGGCCGAGTGCGCGGGACGCCAAGGGAAGTTCTGGCCCATGCACGACATGTTGTATTTGAGGCAAGGCTCCTGGAGCGTCGCCCCCGATGCGAGGATATTTTTTCGCGCATACGCGAAGGAGATCGGCCTCAACTTCTTGGCTTTCGAAGCCTGCCTCAACGACGCTGCCGCCCTGGCCGCGGTCGACCAGGATATTCAAGAAGCGCGCGACCATTGGCTCAACTCGACCCCCACGTTTTTCATCAACGGCAAGCGCTTTTCGAGTTCCATGCAGCTTCGGACGCTGGGCTCGCGGGAAATCGACCGGCTTTTGAAAAAGCAAAAATGAAAACAGCTCTTGCGGTCGCAGCTAGGATAGCCGTCGGGGCCGTCTTTATCTGGGGGGGCTTCCAACACGCCGTTAATCCTCCGGAGGAATTCGCCGTCGTCATGGAGAGCTACTACATCCTTCCTCCCTCTTACTTGATCCCCCTCGCCACCTTTCTGCCGTGGGCGGAACTTTGGTTGGGCGCGTTCTTGATCGCGGGGTATAAAACGCGCCTGAGCGCCACCGGGATCGCGGCCATGCTGCTGGTCTTCGAGATCGCTCTGATCTCGGCCAAAGCCCGCGGGATACCCTTGCAGCATTGCGGCTGTTTCGGCTCCTCGCTCCGTTTGCCTCCCGAAGCGACGATCGCGCTGGATATCGTTCTCCTGGGTTGCGCCTGGGCGGCTTTTCGCAACGGGCGCGACCGCTGGAGCCTCGACGACTGGATATCCGCCGGGCGGTAAATTGGAAACTATGGCCAAAAAAAAGATCCTGGCGATCGACGACGAAGAGTCGATTTGCGACATGTATCGCCAAGGCCTCACCGCCTTGGGCTACGAGGTGACCTGCGCCTCCAACGCGCAAAAAGCGAAGGAGGCCCTGGGGCGATCCAAGCCCGACATCATCCTTATGGACATCATGATGCCCGACCAGGACGGCATCAGCCTGACCCGCGAGCTCCGCGCCCAGGCCGAGACCTCGGACATCCCCATCGTGGTCGTCAGCGGCCTGTCGGACGCGGCGACTCTCAACGACGCCCTTCTTTTCGGCGCGGTGGATTATCTGGTGAAGCCTTTCGATGTGGATATCCTCAAGAACAAGCTGGAACGCGCGCTCGTCATGGCGGAGCACCGCAAGCAAAAAGGCGGCTGACCCCGAATGCAGTGGGCCTCCTGCCTTTCGCTCAAAACCTCGATCGAGGACGCGCTGCATGATTGCGCGGCAGGCATCCATTCCGAGCTGGGGGCGTCCCCCGACCTGATATTTCTGTTCCTCTCCCCGCATTTCGCCAAGAACTACGACGAGGTCCCAAAAATGCTGCGCCGCTGGCTTCAACCGGCCCATCTCCTGGGCTGCTCGGCCGGTGGAGTGATCGCTTCCGGCCGGGAAGCCGAGGATTGCCCGGCGACGGGAATGCTGGCGGCCAGCCTGCCGAAAATCGACATCACCCCTGTGCGCCTTCAAATGGACGGCCTGCCGGATCTCGACGCGCCGCCGAGGGCCTGGTCCGAGGCGCTGGGGCTGCCGCCCGGCTCTCACCAGGGACAATCCCCCTCGTTCGTCCTGCTGGCCGACCCTTTTTCCTTCAATCCCGAGGACCTCACGCGCGGGCTCGATTACGCCTATCCCGACGGCGTCAAGATCGGAGGGCTGGCCAGCGGCGCCGGGCGACCCGAGGGCAACGTCCTTTATCTCGATTCGCAGGCCCATCGTTCGGGCTTGGTCGGCATGGCGTTGAGCGGCAACATCCTCATCGACCCGATCGTGGCGCAGGGCTGCCGGCCGGTCGGACCGCCGATGAAGGTGACGGGCTGCGAGGAGAACCGCCTGCTCGAGTTGGATCACAAGCCGGCCCTCGAGGTGATCGCGGAAATGCTCAGAGGCCTCCCCGATGAAGATCGCGAGCTCGCGCGCACCTCGCTCTTCGTCGGGCTCCTGACGACCCCCCTTCGATCCGAAACCTCTCGAAGGGATTATCTCATCCGCAATATCATCGGTCTCGACGCGGAGCGCGACGTCCTGGCGATCGGCGCTCCATTGCGCCCCGGGCAGGGCCTGCAGTTCCACCTCCGGGATAAGCACGCTTCCCGCGAGGACCTGCGCAGCCGTCTGCAGCTCTACTCCCGGGCCCGCCTCGCGACTCGGCCGGCCGCCGCCCTCTTGTTCTCCTGCCTCGGACGCGGAGCTCGCCTATACGGCATGCCCGATCACGATTCGGCCCTCTTCATCGATAGGGTCGGTAAAGTTCCGTTGGCCGGTTTTTTCTGCAACGGGGAGATCGGACCGGTGGATCGAAGCACCTATCTCCACGGCTATACCTCCTGCTTCGGCATCGTTCGACCCCGGAAGAGCTGAACGCGCCGCCCAGGAGCGTCCCCTTGGCCTCGTCGGCGTTGCCCGTCTGTTACTTTATTGTGCCAACCTATTCACGGCGTAGCGCAGGAAAGCCATGGGCGACTTCTCGCCGGACCCGTCCACGCATCAGGAGCGGCGTCGCGAAATGCGCCACGGCAGGGTGCTGCCGCTCTTGTTATGCACGCAAGACCATGCGTCCCTGGACGTCCAACCGACGCTGGTTGATTTAAGCGCGGGAGGGTTCTGTTTCAACGCTACCATCCCCATGCTTCCCGGCACGCGTCTGGAATTTCGGCTGCTGCTGCCGGGACAAGGCTCGATTTTCGGTTCGGCAAAGGTTCGATGGACTCGGCCGCGCAATGCGGAGATCGGCAGTACCTCCGGGCTCGAATTCGAGCCCATGAACCCGTCCTTCAAGCAAAAGCTTCACCGATATCTCCACCCGACCTCTTCCTGGAAAACCGGCTCCGGATATCTGGATATTTAAGCGAAAAGCGCGGCGCGCGGCGCCCCTATTTCGATTGACGGGCGATCTCGTAGAGCAAAACGCCGGCGGCGCACGAGGCGTTGAGGCTCTGGACGCCCCCGGACGACTGGGGGATCGCCACGATCTCGTCGCATGCCTCGCGAATCAAGGAGCGCATTCCCTGTCCCTCGGAGCCTATGACCAAGATCATCGGCCTGTTGAAGGTAACGTTCCAAACCGGCTTGCCGGTCCTATCCGCCCCGTAGATCCACACTCCCGCATCACGAAGCCGGGCCAGCGCCTGGGCCAGGTTCCCCACGAGGAATACGGGCATTTTTTCAAGGGCTCCCGCCGAGGCCTGCACCGCGGCGGGGCTGACCGGGGCGGTTCTACGATCCGAGAGCAACAGCCCCGCGGCCCCCAGGCAAGCTCCGGAACGAGCGATCGCGCCCAGATTGTGAGGATCTTGGATTTGATCCAGAGCGATAAGCACGAGCCGCCGCCGATCGTTCTCGGAGCATCGGGCCATGAAATCGTCCAAATTCCCGGCGGTGCGCCCCTCGGCCCTAAGGGCGAGGCCCTGATGGGCACCGTCTTGCGCGACCGCGTCCAGCTCTTTTTTGGAAACCCACTTCACGCGCGCGCCGGCGCGGCGCGCGCGGTTCACGAGCTCACGAACGGCGCCGTCGCGATTTTGATGCAAGACCCATAATTCCCGGACTCGCCGGGATCCGCTCTTCAGGGTTTCCTCGACCGCATGCCGCCCCCACAGCCACTCCCAACTTTCTCCCATCGATGTCCCCGTTTACGAGTCCCTCACGAACGTCGCTTCCAACGAGTCCCCTGCTGGGTATCCTCCAAGACAATGCCCCTGCCCTCCAGTTCGCGGCGGATCGCGTCCGCAGCCGGGAAATCCTTCCGGTCTCTCGCCGCATCGCGTTGCCGGATCAACCGCTCGATATTGGGCGGCGCCGCCTCAGGCCGGGCGGTTTGGATCAAATCGAGCCCCAGCACCGGATCTATCTCCTCCAGGAAGGCTCGGCTCTCGACGGGCGTCAATACCCCGGGACGCAGCGCGTCCCAGATGCACGCCAGGGCGCCGGGGACGTCCAGATCGTCCGCCAGGCGCGCGCGGAAACGCTCGCGCGCCGCGGCCGGGAGCGGCCGAGTCCCGACGGACTCCGATTCCATGAGGATGACGCGGACGCGGTCCCTCAACCTGCGCAAAGCGCTCCGGGCCGCCTCCAAGGCATCGAAAGAGAACTCCAGCTGTTTGCGGTAGTGGGCGGTCAGGCACAGATAGCGATAGTCGAGCGCCGAGAAGCCCTTCGCCTCGATATCCTGCAGCCGGATGAATCCTCCGAACGACTTGGCCATTTTTTCCTTGCCCATCAGGAGGAACTCCGCGTGCATCCAGCATCGCACGAAAGGCTTCCCCGTCGCGCCCTCGGCCTGGGCGATCTCGTTGGTATGATGGATCGGGATATGGTCCACCCCGCCGCAGTGGATGTCGAAACTTTCACCTAAATATTTCATCGCCATCGCCGAGCATTCTATATGCCAGCCCGGGAATCCGCGCCCCCAAGGCGACTCCCACTCCATCTGCCGCTTCTTGTCCTTTGAGGAGAATTTCCACAGCGCGAAGTCGTTCGGGCTTCTCTTTTCGAGATTCGCTTCCACGCGGGCCCCCGCCTTCAAGCCCTCCTGGTGCGCCGCGCCCGCCAGCCGGCCATAGCCTGGGAAGCGGGAGGTGTCGAAGTAGACGCCGTCCGCGATGGCATACGTCAATCCGCGGGCCTCGAGACGTTTGATAAGTTCGATCTGCTCGGGAATATGGCCGGTTGCCCGGCACAATACGTCCGGAGCCAGCAGGTTCAGCCTCTTGGAATCCTCCAGAAAAGTTCGCGTGTAAAACTCGGCGATTTCCCAGGCCGTTTTGCCCTGCTGCGCGGCGGCCAATTCCACCTTGTCCTCGCCCTCATCGGCCTGGCTCGTCAGGTGCCCCACGTCGGTGATGTTCATCACATGCCGCACCGAAAAGCCGAAGTACCGCAGGCAGCGCCGCAGCAGGTCCTCGAACACATACGTGCGGTAATTGCCGACATGCAGAAAGTTATACACCGTCGGACCGCACGTATAGAGACCAACCTCCGAAGGTCGCAAGGGCTTAAGAACTTCCTGACTGCGAGACAGGGTGTTATACAGGACGAGTTGCATGGGAAGCGCCGGCGGAGCGCATTGAGAGCGCCGACTACTCTTTTCGCTGCGAATGCAAAGTTCCGGTTAAAACGATGGTGGCAACGGCATAACAGGCGATCGCCTCTCCCCGCCCGATCTCCCCCAAGCCCTCATGGCTCTTCGCCTTGAGGCTCATGCGGGTTTCCTCCAACCCCCACAGGGAAATAAGGGATTGGCGCATCGAATCGTAGTGGGGCTTGATTTTCGGCTCCTCCGCCAGAAGCGTCACGTCCAAATGGGCCAGGATGCCGCCTCGTTCGTCCAAGCGGCGGCGCACGGCCGCGACAATCTCCCGACTCGCGATTCCCTTGAACTTCGGGTCTTCCGGCGGAAACAAGAGGCCGATCTCCCCGAGGCCGGCGCCCCCCAGCACCGCATCGCAAGAGGCGTGGAGGACCGCATCCCCGTCCGAGTGTCCCAGGAGCCCCTTCGTATGCTCCAGACGCACTCCGGCCAGCCACAGCTCCCGTCCGGCAACGAGTCTATGGATATCGAAACCGAATCCGCTGCGGATTTCAGGCCTCAACCCCAGGTGGCGCTTGGCCAGCAAAGCCTCGGCGATCGTCACGTCTTCCGGAGTGGTGATTTTGATGTTTTCATTGCTGGAGGGAACGATCCGGACCTGGTGTCCCGCCCGCTCCACCAGCTGCGATTCGTCCGTCGCCTTTTTGTCGTCTGGAAACATCCTGAGGGCCTCCTCTAAAATCTCGCGGCGGTAGCACTGGGGGGTCTGGGCAGACCAATACGAAGACCTTATCGGCGTCGAAGAGATCCAAAGCTGTTTCGAAGCGACCTTCTTCAACGTGTCCTTCACCGGGACCGCCGGCAGCGCGGCTCCGGATTGATAGGCCTCCTCCAGGGCCGCCAGGATGATTTCGCGGGTCACTAGCGGACGCGCCCCGTCATGGACGGCGACAAGGTCCGCTTCGGGGGAAACCGCCTCAAAACCTCTGCGGACCGACTCCATGCGGTTTTCTCCCCCTTCCACCACCCGGATACGCTCCGAAGCCAGCCGAGCCCCATGCTCACGGATGTTATCAGCGGTCATCACCAGGATGATTTCGGAAATTTCGGGGATTTCCAGGAAAATCTGGAGCGTCCATTCGATAGTCGGCCGACCGCCGAGGGGAAGAAATTGCTTCGGCCGTCCCATGCGCGTTCCGGTCCCGGCGGCGACGATGATCGCGCTCGCGCCGGTCCAGCCCGCCCCCTCTTTTCGAAGCGCTTCCTGAAGCATTTTTATGCCGATTTGGCCTTGCTGAAAATCATGCGCCCGGCAGACGTTTGCAGGATCGACGCGACCGACACCTCGATGCGGCGTCCGATGTGGCGCTTGCCCTCCTCCACGACGACCATCGTTCCGTCGTCTAAGTAGCCGACGCCCTGTTCCCGCTCCTTTCCTTCTTTCATCACGAAAACGCTCATCGTCTCGCCGGGCAAAACGACCGGCTTCAGGGAATTCGCCAGGTCATTGACGTTCAGGCACTGAACCCCCTCCAAGGCCGCGATCTTGTTCAGGTTGAAGTCCGTCGTCAAAACCTTCCCGCCCAGTTCCCGTGCCAACCGAACGATCTTGGCGTCCACTTCGGCTTGATCGGGGACATCCCGGTCCATGATCTTGATCGGAACATCCTGATTTTCCTGAAGGCGCGACAAGATGTCAAGGCCGCGGCGCCCGCGGGCACGCTTTAGAGTATCCTGGGAATCCGCCAGGTGCTGCAGCTCCTGGAGAACGAACCTCGGAACGACCAGGTTTCCCGAGAGAAAATGCGTCTCGCAAATGTCCATGATTCTGCCGTCGATGATGGCGCTGGTGTCCACCACCTTGATCTCGGTGCCCCGGCGCTTGCCCAACGCGAGGATATCCTTATCCAGCGTATCGAGCTCCGGGAACTTCCGGATCGCCACGATCATGCCCAGGGCGCCCAGCGCCACATGGCGCAACAGGCTATAGTGGTCCCAAGCGGCATACCAGGTTTCGTTGCCCATCTGCAGGAGGGTATAGTCCAGCAGCTTCGAGGCGAAGATGCCCCCGCTGGCGCCCAATACGCCCGAGATCAGCGTCAGGAGGTTGACGCTCTCCAGCGCCGCCTCGACGGCGACAAGAAAAACGGCGAAGCCCAAACCCATCAGGACGGCCGTCTTGTCGTGTCCGATCTGACTGTACGCCAATAAAGGAAACGCCGCCAGCACCCCGATTCTAAATATCCAGATCATCATGATGCGCGCTCCGCTTCTTCCATCGTATCGAACTCCGGCAAGGCATCGGCCCCGCGCGGCGCGGCGCCGGGCGCGATAGCGCGCCCAGTGCCGCGCGCAAGGTGTAACTCCTCTCGCGCGGCGCCCGAGGCGCCCGGGGAAGATCCGTGTCCGCTCCCGGCCAGATGCCAGCGGCGCACGCAGGCCTCCACGGTCTCGAATCCTTCCACCGCTATCGTACCGCTGAAATTCAGGTCCTTGAGAGAGCGTTGCGGCACGCAGGCGCGCTTGAATCCCAGTCTTTGCGCCTCTCTGAGGCGCGGGGCGAGCAAGGCGCTGCGGCCGACCTGGCCCAAAAGCCCGACCTCCCCCATAAACACGCAGTCGGCCGGCAAGGGCAGGTCGCGGGTGGAGCTGACCAACGCCATGCAAGCGGCCAAGTCGAGAACCGTATCCCGCTGCCGGAGCCCTCCCGCCAGGCTGACGAAGACGTCGCGATTTTCCAAACGAAGGCGCAGATGCTTCTCCAACGCGGCGATCAGCACCTGCGTGCGGTTGGGATCGAGTCCCGTCGCCATGCGGCGCGGGATCGGATACCGCGTGGGCGCCGCGAGAGCCTGTATCTCCACCAAAATCGGCCGGGTCCCCTCCAGGGCGACGGAAACGGCTCGCCCCGGCAGGTCGGCGGCGGCCGGATCGGCCACGAAAAACGCCGAGGCGTCGGGCACTTCCCGCAGCCCGGCTTCCTCCATCTCAAATATCCCCATTTCGGAGGACGGCCCGAAACGGTTCTTGAAAACCCGCAGGATGCGGAGCAATTGGTGCCGTTCGGCGTCGAAATAGAGCACCGTATCCACGATGTGCTCCAAAATTTTAGGTCCAGCCAGCGCCCCCTCTTTTGTGACGTGACCCAAGAGGAATGCGATCGTGTCCCGGCTTTTGGCGGCGCGCAGGATCTCCGCGGCGCACTCGCGCACCTGCCCCACCGAACCCGGGCTGCCGGAAAGCTCGGGATGGTAGATCGTCTGGATCGAATCCAAAACCAGGACATCGGGACGCACCTCGTTCAAGGCCGAGAGTACCCGGGTCAAATTGGTCTCGGAAACGAGCTGTATATTTTCGGAAACGATCGCCAATCTTCGGGCGCGCCCCGAGACCTGGCTTAGGGATTCCTCGCCGGTCACGTACAGGACCTTGAGCCCCCCGCGCCCGGGCGAGGCCTCCCGGGACAACCGGGCCGCGGCCTGCAGCATCAAGGTCGATTTTCCGATTCCAGGCGGCCCCGCCAAAAGAACAATTTGGCCTGGAACAAGCCCCCCGCCCAGAACCCGGTCGAGTTCGCCGATCCGGGTCGGGTGCCGGATCTCCGAAACGGGTTCTTCCAGATTCGCCAAAGAGACGATCTCGGAGCTGAATTCGGTCATCCCCGCCTTTCCGGCCTTCGCCCCTGGAGAGGAGGTCTCGACCACCTCCTCCACGAAGGTGTTCCAGGCCTCGCAGTCGGGGCACTGCCCCAGCCACTTGGAACTCGCGAATCCGCACTGCTGGCAGCGATGGACGGTCCGAAGCTTTCCCATACCCCTAATTACTCTTACTGCGGCCTTTAGTTCCCGCCGCCCCGAACGATATGAGCCCGAATAGATAGGCGACATCCTTGTCCTCGAAGTTTACATTGAGCCAGGTCTGGTAGCGCTTGACCTCCCGGAGATCCTCCAGGCGGGCTCCGACGCCGACGAGCCGGTGCAGGTGGACCATCGCGCCGACGTCATACTCCGGACGGGTGAACTTTCGGCCTTCGATCACGCGGTTGCGCCCGAAATCGTACGCCTGTCCCATGAGACTGAACCGCCCCAAGACGGGATGGCTCGGAACCGGCGTCCATGAGACGCGCGCCCCTCCCGCCGAGCGGATGATCCCGACCCCGAAGTCCAGCCCCTTCCAAACGAACCCGAGCAGGGCGTCCACGGTATTCTTGCGGGCGTAGTCCGTGCCCCGGGTCTGGTCCGAGATATTGCCGAGGTTGGAACCGCCCACGTAGTAGTATCTTTCGTCGCGCGGAGAAATTTTCAGCCCGATATCGGCTCGCGAGGTGCGGATCGCATGCTCGTAGCGCCAGTCGTAATTCCAGTAGACGCGGAATTGGTTGACGCGGCCGAAGACGTCCTTGGCCGTTCCAGCCACGTCCTTGAGCGAGGCGACCGTCTGCTGGACGTCCTGCTTCATTTTTTCGTCGTGCATGAGGGCGCCCACCGTCCCCTTCTCGGAGTTGAGCGCCGCCATCATCTGGTCGGTCTTGGCGAGAATCGAGTCGAGCTTGGCGGTGATGTTGTCCATGCGCGTCAAGGCGTCGGTCATATGCGGCTTCACGTCGGACATCATCTCGTTGAGCGTCGCGGTCAGTTCCCGGACGTTCTTGACCGTCGCATTGAGGTTGCGGGTCAGCGAGCCAGGCTTCCCGCCGTTCTCGTCATTGAGGCCGCCGATCAGATCCTGAAGGCTATTGAAGGCGCTGGTGATTGATTTTTCCAGGGAGGGGGTGTCCTGGCCCTCGATCTCGGCGCCGGCGGGAAGGGTCCCCGACGCGGCCTTGCCCTGGTCGATCTGGAGGAACTTGGAGCCGATGAGTCCCGTCGAACCCACCGAGATCACCGCGTCCCGGTACACGGGAGCGTCCTTGCGGATCCGGGCCTCGACCAAGACCTTGCCGTCGTGAAAATCGAGATTCCGGACCTTCCCGACCTCAACGCCGGACAGCTTGACCTGGGAATCTTCCGCCAGACCGGTCACGTCGTTGAATCGGACGAAGATGGGGTAGCGTTTTTCGAGGGAAAAGTCCCCTAGAAGGAAGATCGCCCATGCTAATAGGACGAGCCCGGCCAAAACGAACGCCCCTACTTTGGTTTCCGTAGACATGATAGCCGCACCCCCCGCTCCAGGAGCAGAGGGCAGGGGAATTCGCTTTGTATTATATGAATTTTCCGGCCCGCGCTGAGCATGTTTTCACCCCTCATCAACCGATCGCCGGCTGATCCGCTCAGTCGTAATCGCGCAGCTTCATCTGGATGGGCCCCTGGCTCACGCCCTCCACGAACTGCCTGATGTACGGATTGGTCGTCGTCTTGATCTCCTTCGGAGAGGCGACGCCCAGCACCTTGCCGTCGTGGAGCATCGCGATGCGGTCGCCGATCTTGTAGGCCGACCTCATATCGTGCGTGACCGCGATCGAAGTGACTCCGAGTTTTTCCTTGAGATCCAAGATGAGGTCGCTGATGATGTCGGACATGATGGGATCGAGTCCGGTCGTCGGCTCATCATAGAGGATGTACTGGGGCTCGGCGGCGATCGCGCGAGCCAGGGCGACGCGTTTTTTCATGCCTCCCGAGAGCTGGGCGGGGCGCAACTCCTCGACCTCCCTGAGACCCACGAGTTCCAGCTTCTCCTGCGCGATGGCGCGGTATCTGCCTTCCGGCACGTCGGTCAGGTATTTCAGGCCGAAGGTCACGTTCTCCCAGACGCTCAACGAGTCGAAAAGCGCCCCCTCCTGGAAACAGTATCCGAACTTGCGGCGATAGTCCGCGATCTCGACCTCGTCGTGCAGGCGGGTGACGTCGGCCCCGTCCACCTCGATGAGGCCCGAATTGGGCCGGACGAGCCCGATGACGCACTTAAGCAGCGTGCTCTTGCCGCAGCCGGAGCCCCCGATGACGACCATCGTCTCCCCGCTCTCGACCGTGAGATCGACGCCCTGCAGGACCATCCGGCTCCCGAAATTCTTGCGCAGCCCAACAACTCGGATCATCGCGCCCCCGGAAAAGGGTTCATGCCAGACCGATGGCGACCAGGACGGCCGTCACGAAATAATCCAGCACCAGGACGGCCGTCATGCTGTAGACGACGGCCGAGGTCGTCGATTTGCCGACACCTTCCGCTCCTCCCGTCGTAGTCAAGCCCTTGAAGCAACAGATAAAGGCGATGGCGAACGCGAAGACATACGTTTTCAACAGCCCGTGGAAGAATTCCTGATGCCCGAGGTGATCGAATACGTCGTGCCAGTAGACGGAAACGGGAACCTTGAGCTTGAATGTCGCGACGAGACAGCCGCCCAGAACCCCGGAATAATCGGAGAATAGGGTCAGCACGGGCAAGACAATCAGAAACGCCATGACCCGGGGAATGACGAGATATCGGATGGGATCGGTCCCCAAGGTATAGAGCGCATCGATCTGCTCGGTCACCTTCATCGTTCCGAGTTCGGCCGCAATAGCGGCTCCGGCCCGGCCCGAGACCGTCAAGGCCGTCATGACCGGCCCGAGCTCCTTGACCATCGCGAAGCTGACGATGGTCCCCGTGAACAGCGGTTCGTTAAAGAGATTTTTAAAGGAGGCGCCCGTTTGGAGGGCGAGCACCATGCCCGTGAACAAGTTGCAGCCCACCGCCAAGGAGACCGACTCGACGCCGACGCGCACGACCTGCACCAAGAACTGCCGCCACTCGATGCGTCCCTTTAAGAACCACCCGAAGGCGGAGCGCACCAGCAGTGCCTGCTCGCCCATGGACTGAGCGAGTTCCACAAGCCAGTTCCCGAACCGCCCGACCGTCCCTTGGATCATTTCAAATACACTCGAGGAACTCGGGTTGCGATGCGTGTGACGATCTCATACGAAATCGTACCAGCCCACTGCGCAAGCGCGTCCGCGTCGATCTCCAAGGCATCCTGTCGACCCATAAGAACCGCTTCGTCGCCCACGCGAGCACCCGCCACGCCCGTCACATCCACCGTCGTCATGTCCATCGATATCGCACCGACGACCTGGCAGCGGCGGCCGCGAACCAACACGCCCGCGCGGTTTGAAAGCGCCCTTGGAAAGCCGTCGCCGTAGCCGATGGGCAGCGTCGCGATACGCGATGGGCGGCGCGCGCGGAATGTCCTCCCATAGCCGATGGAGGCTCCCATCCCTACATTCTTAATAAAGACGATGCGGCTTTTCAAGCTCATGACCGGTCGAAATCGGGGGTAGAGCCCATAAATCGCCAGGCCCGGCCGCACCATGCCGAATCGGCTCGCGGGAAATCGCAGCGCCGCGGCCGAATTCGCCGCGTGGGCGATCGGCGCCGCCATCCCCTCCCGCCGCATGTCTTCCAAGGCGCTCCGAAACCGCTCCAATTGCAAGCGCGTAAATTCCGCGTCATCGTTCGCGCGAGCCAAATGCGTGTAGACGCCCTCCAAATAAAGGCTCGGCTCGGATGCGATGAACCGCGCCAATTCCAGGCCGGAAGGCCATCCCATGCCGATGCGCCCCATGCCGGTATCGAGTTTGACGTGGCAGGGAGTCCGCGCCGCTCGAGAGCGGAGGCATATCTCTGAGAGCTCTCGCGCCGCCTCAATGCTGGCGATGGTCGGGGTCAGCCGATGTCGAAGGGCCTCCCGGAGGCTTTCAAAAGGATACACCGAGCCCAGGATGAGGATCGGCAGTCGAACTCCGGCCTGGCGCAGCGAAACGCCCTCTTCGACGGATGACACGCCCAGCCAATCCACGCCGGGGACGCGCTCGGCCGCGCGCGCCACGATGGGCGCCCCGTGGCCGTAGGCGTCCGCCTTCACGACGAAAAGCAGTTTGGGCCCGCTGGGAATTCGCGCCCGGAAGGCCCGCAGGTTGCCTTGAAGCGCCCGCAAGTCGATTTCGGCCCACGTCGGACGAAAAAAGCGCCGCGGCGAGACGCTCACGGGAGGGAGAAGGTTCCCTGTTCTTCCTCTTCCGCGGGCGCGGGCGCCTCATCTTGCTCGTCGAGATTCTCGAAGCAGGTGAAGTCCCGCAGATATTTGACCGGAACGCTCAACGTGGGGCCGTTGCGCTGTTTCGCGATGATGATTTCGGCTTTATCCTGGAGGGTGGGGTCGTCTTTATAAGTGCCTTCCCGATAAATGAACGCGACCAGATCAGCGTCTTGCTCCAAGGCGCCCGACTCCCGCAGATCGGACAGCTGGGGCTTGCCGTCCGCGCGCCCCTTTTCCTCGACCCGACGAGACAGCTGCGAGAGCGCGACAACCGGGATATTCAGATCGCGCGCCAAGAACTTGAGCCCTCTTGAGATTTCAGCGACCTCCTGCTGGCGGCTCTCCATTCGGCGGCTGGCGCCCTGCATGAGCTGCAGATAATCGATGATGACCAGGTCCAATCGCCGCCGCTCCTTCTCCAACTGACGGGCCAGGCGTTTGGCGACCGACCGCAGCGACAGCACGGAGAGAAACCCGGTGTCGACGACGTAGAGAGGCGCCTCGGCCAACCGCGCGGCCACGGACGTTATCGCGGGCCAGCGGTCTCTCGGAAAATAGCCGGTCCGCAGGCTATGGAGGTTCACCTTCGCTTGGCCGGCGATGAGCCTCATGACGAGCTGCTTGGCCGTCATCTCCAAGGAGAAAAAGGCGACGGACCGCGGCTCGGCCTCGTTGAAAACGACATTGGCGGCCACGTTGAGCGCGAGGGAGGTCTTCCCTTGGCCCGGCCGCGCGGCGATCAAGATGAGGTCTCCTCGCTGCAGGCCCGCCGTCCACTTGTCGAACTTCAAGAGGCCGGTCGGGATGCCCGTCACCGCCTTCTTGCGCTTGGCGAACATTTCGATGTCCTCGACCACGTCGTGGACGAGGGTCTTCGTGTCGAGGAAGTCGTGGATCGATTGTTTTTGGGCCACCGCCAGGACGCGCGCCTGGGCTTCGTCCAATAATACCGCGGGCTCTTTTTCTTCGTCGAAACAGCTTTGAACGACGGTTGTCGCCGCGGAGATCAGCTCGCGCAGGATCGCCTTTTCATGCACCAAGCGCGCGTAATGCTCGGCGTGCGCCGCCGTCGAAACCGAGTGGATCAGCTCGGAGAGCGCGGCGTCGCCGCCGACCGCTCCAAAGGCATCGAGCCGCTTGAGTTCCTCGGCCAGGGTGACGCGGTCGAGCTCCCGATTCGCCTGGTGGATGTTGAGCATCGCCCGGAATATCTGGCGATGGATATCCTTATAGAAGTCCTCCTCTCGAAGGATTTCGAGGGCAGCCTCTACCGCGCGCCTCTCGATGAGCATCGATCCGAGAAGCGCTTTTTCGGCCTCCAGGGCTTGCGGAGGCAACTGGGACAACGGGGAAGACGGGGGCATTGAGCGAAAACTCCGTTTGAGAACCTACGATTAGCTGCGGGCGAGAACCGAAACCTTGATCTTGGTGGTCGCTTCGGAGTGCAGGCGGATCTCAACCTCAAAATCGCCGACTTCTTTAATAGCGGCGTTCAAAACCACCGCATTCTTGTCCACGGAGAACCCGGACGCCCTCAAGCTCGCCGCGATATCCGACCTGCCGACCGACCCGAACAGCCGTCCCTGCGCCCCAACCGTTCGAGTAAAGGAAAGAGCCGTCCCCGATATCCGTTCGGCAAGGGCTCGCGCCTGCTGAAGCTCCGCCTCGCGCCGTTTCTGCCGCTTCTCCAGCCCTTTTTCGAACCACCGCAGCGCCTCCGGGGTCGCCGGGAGGGCAAGCTTCCGGGGAAAAAGAAAATTGCGGGCGTAACCTGCGGCGACGTTTTTCAGGTCCCCGTTGAGCCCCAGCTTTTCTACGTTTTTCCGAAGAATGATTTTCACGTTAATTCGCTACATAGGGAAGCAATGCGATGAATCGCGCGCGCTTGACCGCGCGCGCAAGCTGCCTCTGGTGTTTCGCGCAGGTCCCCGTGACCCGTCCCGACAGGATTCGACCCCGTTCGGTCGTAAACGTGCGCAGGATCTGAAACTGCTTCCAGTCCACTTCCCGGATCTGTTCCGCGCAAAAACGGCATACCTTGCGCCGGGCGGCGAACGCGCCGCGTCGCCGCGGCCCGTGCGATGAAGCGGGCGCGGAAGAGGTCGCGGGAACCGCTGGTGCCGGAGATGACGGCGCTTCTTGCTCCGCCATCTAAAACGGAACCTCCTCGAGGGACTCCGCTTCAGCCGAAGAATCTTCTCCTTTCTGGACCGAAGCGGTCGTTTCGCCGGAGGCGGATGCGGATACGGTGGATAAAAACTGGACTCGCCGGGCCTCCACTTCCACCACGGTACGTTTCTGGCCGCTCTTATCCTCGTAATCCCGCGACCGCAAGCGGCCCTCGACGCTGACGGGGCTCCCCTTCCTTAACTTATCCTTGCAGCGCTGCCCTTGTTCGCGCCACACCACGACCGGCATGTAAAAAACGTCGTCCTTCCATTCGCTGGTTTTAGCGTCCTTAATACGCCGGTTGACCGCGATCGAAAAACTGCATTTGGCTACGCCGCCGCCGGTGAAAAAAATCTCGGGGTCCCGGGTCAGCCGGCCGTTCAGCAGCGCTAAATTAAGCTCCGGCAAACGCACCCCGGCACTCATGGAGCCTTGACCTTGGATTTCGACTTGACCTTCGTTTTCCGCTCTTCCTGACGTACGATCATGCTGCGCAGGATCGGTTCCTGCAGCCGCCACTGCCCATCGAGGCGCACCACCAAGCCGGGTGGGGACTTAAACTTAAGGTAGTAGTAATAACTCTCGCGACAGTGCTCGATTGGGAAGGTCAACTTGCGGCGGCCCCAACGATCCTCGCTGAGGACCTCGCCGCCCTCGGTTGAAATCATTTTTTTGGACCTTTCAACCAACCCGGCGATCTCGGCATCGGACAATTGAGGACGGAATAAAAGAACGGCCTCGTAAATCGGCACCTTGGGAGTATAGCAAATTTTACGGGAAAAATCTAGCGGCCGGATTGCCTGAAAAGCGGCATCTCGGAGTCTACGGGACGCGTGATGAGCCGCTCCCTAAGCCATTGCTCGATCAGCGGTTTGGAGAACCGGTATTGCCGGCCGATCCGCGACGCGGGGATTTTCTTCTGGCGAATGAGGTTGTAAATTTTCGAGCGCCCCATCCCCAAATACTGGGCCAGGGTTTTGATATCCATGACCTCCGGGGGCGGGCCCGCCAACGGCTTGCGACCCGCCTTTTTTCGACGCTTCACCGTGCTCGGTCTCCGTTCGAAAAGGCGTTTATTAACTTGATTTGGTTTGTGACGACGTCAGTGTACACTATGTACCATATATTGTCAAGTTTTATTTGCCCCGTTTGCGCCTCGCCCGCCTGAAAGTTCCCCCCCGACGACCGACGGGATGCCGACGATAAAAAACTTGCATTCGATCGGGCATATTGTGTATGCTGTCGAGGAGCGACGATGTTGCTCACACCAACTACCAGGAGGGATCGAACACCATGGCAGAAAAAGTGGCGAAGGCCGGAGTGAAACGGGCAGAAGGGTTTCTCTACTTCATCGACAAGCAGGGAGACGTCTCCCGCGCGAAGATGGCCCGCGGCGGCAAAAAGGGCGGCAAGCCCGAGAAAGTCCTGAAACTCGGGATCAAAAAGGAGTCCGGATACCTGTACTACCTGGACAAAAAGGGTGATGTGTCCCGGGCGAAGATGGTCAACGCCTAAATATCTTCACGCCGATAAATCCCCTTCCGGCCTCAGCCGGGAGGGGATTTTATTTTTCACTGTCGAATTGATAGAGTAGAATCTCATGCTGCCCATTGGAATCGTCGGCCCGGGAGCGATCGGAGGACTTCTCTCATCCCAGTTCGTCCGCGCCGGCTATCCCGTGGTGCTGGTCGGCCGCGACGAGGATTGGTTGCGCCGCGTACGCAGGGAGGGCCTGCGGATCCTTGGAAAAGAATTCGGCGACAGGCGAGTCCGTCCCGGAAAAAAACTCCGGGTGACCCTCGCGCCTTCAGGCCCGCCGTGCGCCGCGGTTTTCATCTGCGTCAAATCGGCGGATACGGCCGGCGCGTTGAAGACCGCCGCGCCGCTGATCGGCCCCTCGACGGCGATTATCGGCCTGCAGAACGGCCTGGCGCACCCCGGTCTCTACCGGCGCGCCTTTGGGGAACGCCGGACCATTTTCGGCGCAAGCCTGATCGCCTCCGAGCGCCCGAACCGTCTAACGATGCGGCACCATGGGGGCCGGGAAATCCTTCTCTCCCGCCATGCCGGCAACGAAACCTGCCTTCGGGTCGCCAGCAGGCTGCTGGCGCGTTCCGGCTGGAAAACTCGCGCCCTCGCCTCCCGCGATCACCTGTTATGGACCAAGGCGGCCTTCAACGCGGCCGTCAATCCGCTGGGAGCCCTTACGGGGAGAACCAACGGCGAGCTGGCCCGCATTCCCGCCCTGCGGGAGGTCTTATTGCGCCTGCTGCGCGAAACGACGACCCTCGCGCGCCGCGATGGACGCGCGCCCCTCCGCTTCTCCCGGCTGAAGAGCCAGATTCTCCATGGCTGCCGGGCCGCCCCGGGACAGCCCAACTCCATGCTGCAAGACGTTCGCGCCGGGAGGAGAACCGAGGTGGACGCGATCGTGGCCCCCTTCCTCAGAATTGCTCGGCGCCGGGGCATTCCGGCACCCACGCTGGAGTCAATCCACCGGTTCGTCAAGCGCCTGGAAAGAGAACTCCGCCGGAAGACCTAATGGGCGCCAAAATTCTTCGTGGGGATCTGATCGCGGGGCGAATCCTGAGCGCCCTCGGCGCGCGCGCGGCGGCGCTGGAACGCAAACGGGGCTACCCCCCCGCGCTCGCGATCCTGCGGATCGGCGACAATCCCGCCAGCCGGGCGTACGCGCGCAATCAAATCCGGATCTATGAATCCCGAGGCATCTCGGTCCGCGTCGCCGAGCTCGGCTCCAAGTCGACCGAGCGCGCCGCTCTGAAAGTTCTCGATCGCCTTACCGGAGATCCGCGCGTGGACGGCGTGATCGTGCACACCCCGCTGCCGCCGGCCGTTCGCTTCGACGCGTTGATCGCCCGACTGCCGCCCGAGAAAGACGTCGAAGGCCTCACGCTCCGCAATTATGGAATGCTCTATTACGCGAAAACCCTCCAGGAACTTAAATCGAAGGACGTCTTCGTGCCTCCGACGGCCCAAGCCATCCTGATGCTCTTGCGCGCCTCGGGAACGAAGCTCGCCGGGGCGGCGGCGGTCGTCGTCGGTCGATCCGGGATCGTAGGGCGGCCGGCCGCGCATCTCCTGTCGTGCGCGAACGCGACGGTGACTCTCTGTCACTCGAAAACGGCGAATCTCGCCCGCTACCTGCGTCAGGCCGATATCGTCGTTTGCGCCGCGGGACGACCCCGCTCTATAAAAGGAAGCGACCTTAAAAAGGGCTGCACCGTCATCGACGCGGGAACCAGTTATGTGGGCGCAAAATTGCGCGGCGACGCCGATGCGGAAAGCGTCCGGAATGCGGCGCGAGCGATCGCGCCGGTGCCGGGCGGCGTGGGACCGCTGACGACGGCGATGTTGTTGGCCAATCTCCTCAACGCCGCGGAAAGACGCTAATTTTTGGGCTCGGCCGCCTCGGCAAGTTCGAACATGCGATCGAGCGACCGGCGCGCGCGCTCGGCGACCGGCGGGGGAACCGTGACGGCATGATCGGGACGCGGATTCTCCAAAACCTCCAAGACGCGCCGCAGGTCGACCGATTTCATGTAGGGACAAAGCCGGCACATCGGGATGAAGTTTTTTTCCGGAAATTGAGTGCGCGCCATATCTCCCAGCCCGCACTCCGTCACCAGCATATAGTGCTTGGCGGGAGTCTGCGCGACGTAGCGCATCATGTCTCCCGTCCCGCCGATAAAATCCACCGTCCGGACCAGCGCGGGACTGCACTCCGAATGCGCCAGTATTTTGACGTCGGGATAGGCCTTGCGGTAGTACTCCACCGAGGAAGGGTCGAAATTTTCATGGACGATGCACTTGCCGTTCCAGATGACGAGTTCCTCGCCGAGTTTCTTTTTCAACTCCCGCGCGAGATTGCGGCCCATCCACTCATCGGGCAGGAATACGATGCGCGGATGCTCCCGAAAAAGTCTCCGGAGGATCTTGGCGGCATTGGCGCTTGTCACGATCACATCGCTCTCGGCCTTTACCTCGACCGACGTGTTGATATAGCTGACCACCGGCAGCCCGGGATGGCGCGCCTGCAATCGTCGGACGTCCTCCGCCGTGATGGATTCCGCCAAAGAGCATCCCGCCTCCAGAGCCGGAAGCAGCACCTCCTTCTCCGGGTTGAGAATCTTGGCGGTCTCGGCCATGAAGCGCACGCCGCAAAAAACGATGCGCTCGGCTTCGGTCCGCGCGCAAAGCTTGGCGAGCCGATAGGAATCTCCCGTGAAATCCGCGACGCCGCATAGGATTTCCGCCCTCTGATAGATATGGGCCGGGATGACCGCGCGCCGCTCCCCTTTAAGGCGATTGATTCTCCACGTAAGTTCGGCGCAGCGCTCGAGCTCGGCTTCCGTGTACCCCAAAGACAGCAGCCCCTTCTCGGCCAGGCGATCCGCCTCGCTGGAAAGCTCTTGCGCGGTGGGTCGGATGGAGGCCATCGAGCCGTTCATGGTTTCCGCTCTGCC
>JACQPI010000070.1 GCA_016207585.1 Elusimicrobiota bacterium
GCTGTAGGCGTAGAGGATCTTGGCGCCGTGGCGGATGATGCCGCCGTGCTCCTGCTGGACGCCGGGCCAATAGCCGGGAACGTCCACCAAGGTCAGGATCGGGATGTTGAAGGCGTTGAGAAGCCGGATGAAGCGGGCCGCCTTGTCCGAGGCGTCGATGTCGAGCGCTCCCGCCATATGGGCCGGATTGTTGGCCACGATGCCGACCGCCTCGCCTCCCAGCCGGACGAAGCCCGTGACGATGTTCTTCGCGAAGGAGGCCTGCACCTCGAAGAACTTGTGCTCGTCGGCGATCTGCCAGACGACGTGGTGGACCCGGTAGGGTTTTCGGGGGTCGACCTCGCAGAACTTTTCGAGGATCGGGGTGGTGCGGCGGATGGGATCCGGATTGGCCGACAGCGGAGCTTTTTCCCAGCGGTTTTGCGGCAGGTAGGACATAAGCTCCCGGACCTGGCGGAAGCAATCGGGCTCGCTCTTGGCGACGAAGTGGCACACGCCCGATTTCCCCGCGTGCACCTGCGCGCCGCCGAGCGCCTCGAAGCTCACGTCCTCTCCCGTGGCCGACTTGACGACCTCGGGCCCCGTCACGAACATGTTGCCGATCCCCTCGACCATGAAGACGAAGTCGGTCAGGGCCGGCGAGTAGACCGCGCCTCCGGCGCAGGGCCCCAGGATGATCGATATCTGCGGGATGACGCCGGAGCATTTGACGTTCCGGTAGAATATCTCGGCGTAACCGTCGAGGGAATCCACCCCTTCCTGGATGCGGGCGCCGCCCGAGTCCAACAGGCCGATCAGGGGGACGCGGTTATCGTAAGCCAAGTCCATGAGCTTGCAGACTTTCTTGGCGTGCGCCAGGCCCAGCGAGCCTCCCAGGACCGTGAAATCCTGGGCGAAGAGGCAGACCTCGCGTCCGTCGATGCGGCCGATGCCCGTGATGACGCCGTCGCCGGGGATATGCTTGTCCTGGAGGCCGAAGTCGTTGCAATGGGTCGTCACCAAAAGATCGAGCTCCTGGAACGATCCTTCGTCGAGGAGATAATGGATTCTCTCCCGCGCGGTGAATTTTCCTTTCGCCTTTTGCGCGGCGACGCGACGCGGATCGGCTCCCTCGCGGGCCTTTTCTATGAGCGCGCGCATGCGGGCGATATTCCCGGAGGCTTTCCTGAATTTCGAGGGGGTCTTCTTGGGTTCGGCCGGCCTAGGTGTCGTCATGAGGTTTCGTCTCCCATCAGATGAACGGCTCGTTGGGGCGGGACGTAGGCGATGCTCAGGCAGAAGAGCGGGCCCGAGCCTTTGCGCGATGAGAGAGTCTGCGTCCTCCATAGGATTTCGGGGCGCCCCAGGCTCTGCCACGCCTCCCGGGCCCTGCCGTGAAGCTCCAGGGAGGAGGTCCGCAGGTCCTCCAAGCTGTCGAGCGGCCTGTCCGCCTTAAACCGGATATCCCACAGCCCGACCGTCATGCCGGTGCCCAGGAATTTCATGACGGCTTCCTTCAAGGTCCATAAGGCGGTCTGCAGGATGGGGTCTTTCTCCAAGGCGGCGGAGCGTTCTTCGGGATGGGCGCTTTCCTCGAGCCACGACGCAAGACGGCGCGCAACCTGCTCGATATCCACCCCGATGCGCCGCGCGAGAGGAGTTACACCTTGCGCGCGGCACTGGGCGCGATAACGCGTCCGGCGCCGCGCGTGTACCACCGCCCGGCGTCCGTCCAAGAGGAGCGCACAGGCCGCCAAGCCTTGGGAGTGCGAGATTGAAAGGTTGTAGCGGCGGGCCCTTCCGTCGCGGCCCACGACCGCGTAGGGCTCGCCCGATTCGAGACGAGCGATGCGGATGTCCGCGAGGGGCCGTGCGATTCCTTGTTCCCGCAGCCTCCGGCGAACGAGGCGCTTGGCCGCCAGGCGCCCGGCGCTCCATTCCCGGCGCCGCTTCTCGGACTTGAACGTTTTCCACTCGACGGCTTCCGGGGAGCTCAGGTGTCGCGGAGGCTCGGCGTTGGGCGGGGCGGAGGCCGGCGCCGCGGAAGGAAACGTTACGAGTTCGATTTGGATCGACGGTTCGATCTTCATGGCGCGACGGGTATCATGCGGTACTCGTCAAGCTCGACCCACGCATGGCCGTCTTGTCCCGAGACCTCGGCGTCCCAAAGGCTGCGACCTTCCTTGTCCGTCCCTTTAAACCTGGCTCGAACGAAGAGTTCTCCCTGGGGCCACTCGGGGGGGGCCAGCCGGACCCGGATGCGGCCGATCGAGTCGGGCAGCGTCATCTTCCGGGAGAGATGGAGGTCCCGATAGCCGCAGGTTTGGAAGGCCGCCTCCACGAGCAGGGGATGCAGCAACAGCGCCTTGTCCGCGCCGGGCCAAAGCGGCTTCGCGGGCTTGCGTATCTTCGAGAGTATCTCCTGGTCCGTGAGATGAACGATTCCTTCGAGAACCTGAAAACTCGGCCCATGAAAGTAGGCGGAGTAAATCGTCTCCGCAGGGATCGTGACTTTGCCCGGGACTATGTGGCCGGTACTCCCGCCCGGCGCTCGGTCTTTCTTGGATTCCTCTGGGCGGGAGACAGCGTCCTGGAGCCTGGCCGTAAAATGAGTTCTGGGGCCTCCCAACTTGAGCCCTTGCGGCGTGATGAAGTCCGATTCGATGCTAAGATTCCACCCTTGCGGCGTCTTTCCGGCCAGGGTCCGCACCGTGACGGGTTTGTTTCGGAGGAGCTTGATGGGCAGGGCGAACCGGACGTCGTGAAATTCCGCGGGCGACAATGACAGGGCGGTCACGGTCTGGGCGAACAATTCGAGGCCCATGACGCCCGCCACGTACGGGGTGCCCGAGATCGAATGGTCGGCGAGCCACGGGTCGCTTTCGAGGCTGAATTTTTTCTCGGTCGCGATTTCTCGGCCGGCTTCCCTTTTGAGTTCCCGGTCGATCAGCGTCCGCATCGAGAGGCTTCCCGGATCCGAGCGGGTCGTGACGGGCGGCTTTGCCGTCGCCGGACGGAGAACGAACTGATCGTCGGATCGGCTCATCTGGCCGTCTTGATCCAGCCGACCCAAAGAAGCCGCCAGCAATACTTCGCTCTCTTGGCCGTCGTGCTCCGCCTCGAGCAGAATTCGGCGCACCGCCTCCGCGGGAGGCATGAAGTCGACGCCTTGAGACCTGAGGAACTCTTCGACGCTTCCCCGGGCCGCCATGCCGATTTGGGAGACGGCGGTCAGATCGACCGCGCTGGCGCGCAGGCCCCGCCCCCGCAGGTGCGACGCCAGCTTGGCCAAAAAGTCGCTGGCGGCCGCGTAGTCGGTCTGCGCCAGGTTGCCGAAGCGCCCGACGACCGACGAGAAAAATATCCAGGTCGTTTGGGGCGTCGCGGCGGCGTATCTTAAAAGGTGGACCGCCGCGTGCGCCTTGGCCCTGAATATCTCGTCGAACTCCTGCGGCGTTTTTTCGGTGAAGCGTCGCGACTGGTCCAAGCCCGCGGCGTGCAGGACCCAGTCCGGCGCGCGCCATTTCTTATCGAGGTCCTTGAGCGACTTCCGGACGTCGCTTCCCGATGCGAGGTCGACCGCGACGTAATTTACCTCGGCGCCGGCCTTGCGCATCTCGGAAAGGTTGCGGTGCAGCTGGGCCGTCTTGAGAATTTTCGAGAACTCGCGCTCGAGTCGGACCGGGCTCGCCTTTTGGGAGGGGTCCGATCTCATCGTCTCCCATAGGCCGCGTTTGAGCGTCTCGAGCTCCTGGGGCGTCGCGGCGGCCCACCGCGCAGCCTGGGGAGCCAAAGGAGTGCGGCCGAAGATCACAAGCCGGCAGCGCGCGCGCCGAGTCAATTCCTTGGCGCACTCCGCGCCCAGTCCTTGGCCGCCGCCGGTGATCCAGACGACCGAATCTCGGTTGAGTTCGCGAGACTCGGCCTGCGCGTCGATATCTTGCGAAACCAAGCGGATTCCCCGGCGAACGCCGTCCCGATAGCCTATCTCGGCATGGGAATCGAGGGACTGCAGTTCCGCCAGAAGGGCTTTTCCAAGTAAGTCGCCGGAGGTCTCGGGGGCGAAGTCGACGATGCGAACCCAGGCTTCCGGGATTTCCTTGCGCAGCGCCTTCGCCAGGCCGGCCAAGCCCCCGGCGAGAGGATTGAACTCGGCGCCTGGCGGGAGATATTCGCCCCGCCCGCCGATGCCGTGCAGGCCGTCGATCCTGACGGGGACGAGGATGCCGCCGTCTTGCCCGAGCCGTTTGTGGAGCGCCTTGGCGGCCAGGAAGAGAGGCCTGAGCGCCGAGGAGTAAGCGCGATCGAAATCCTCCGGGTCGAAGGATCCAAGCTCGAGGCCGGCCGCATAGAGGATCGCCTGCGGCTTTTGGCTTCCGAGGTTTTTTCCCAGGGCTTTCAGCGTGGAGGCTTCATCCGTCCATTTGGCCGTAGGAACCGACACCAAAGTCAGCCCCGCCTTCTCGAGGGATTTCATCCACGGGGTTGAGGCGCCCCGCGGGCTTAAGACCGCCACGGGGCGGTTCTTGTCGACAGGGCGCGCGCCGAAAGAGGCCGCGGGCCGCTCATAGGCTTGCGGGATCCAGCGGTGGAATTCGGCTCCAGCCTCGCGAGCGTCCGGTGTTTCCCGGACGGAAGGCTCGACCGGCTTCGGCGCCGAAACGCCGGGACCGCCGTCCCGGGCGGAACCGGGTTGGGACTCCTGGACAAATCGAATGAGGTGCCGGAGAGTCGGATAGTCTTTTAGCGCGATCCCTTCCCGGCGAGGGATGTCGTAGGCCTCGCGCAGGATGGCGAACATCTCCGCCTGCTTGACGGTGTCGATGCCGAGGTCCGCCTCGAGGTCGAGGTCGAGCTCCAGCATCTCGGCGGGATAGCCGGTCTTCTCGCTGACCAGGCTCACGACGGTTTCGCGCACCGAGTCTTCGCCCGGAGCCGCGGGCCGTCCGGCTTTGGGTTGCGTCGCGACGGCCGGCGATGCGGAACTCGAGGGCGCCGGAGTCGTGGAAGCCGAGCGGGCGGCCGAAGCGACGGGACTCGGGATGCGGGGCGCAACGGCCGGCATGGACGCCAGAGCGGGCGTCGCGGCCGGAGCGCGTTGCGTCGATTTGACGCGCAAGGCGTTCTGGACCACCTCGAGCTCGGGATTTTCCAGTCCGGAAACCCCTCGCAGCCAATCCCGGTTGCGCGCGGGATCGGCGATGCGGCTTTCACTCGTGCGCAGTATCCGGCGCATGAGGGTCATCGCGATCTGCGAGCCGAAGCCCGCGCCGAGGCGAAGGACGTATTCCAAATCGTGCTCCCCCCCTTGGCTGAGGGTAATTCCGGAGAGGTCCGGATCGGGTTGGCGGTAGTTGGCGATCGGCGGGACCCGGCCCGTGACGAGCGCGCGGATCGAGACGGGCTCCTCGATCGAGGCGCCCATCGAGTGGCCGTGGAAGCCCTTGGTGTTGGCCACGAGGATCCGCTCGGCCTGCGGGCCGAAGGCGCGCTTGAGGGCCGTTACTTCGGCGGAGGCGGAGCCCCCGCGGGCGGGCGTATAGGTTTCGTGCGACATGAAGAGGGTTTTCTCGGCGATTTCCCGGCGGCGGATTCCCCATCTTTTTTCGGCTTTCGACACCAGGCGCTCCATCACCTGCGCGACGTGGTCTACGTGGAGCCGAGTCACGTGAAAAGCGGAGTTCTCGTACTGGCCCGCCAAAATTTCTGAAAGGCCCCGCATGCCTCGCTCGGCGACCTTGCCTCCCGCTTCGACGACGAGGGCCGCCGCGCCCATTCCCAGGATCATGCCGTGACGCCGGCGGTCGAAGGGAAGGGCCGCCTCGCTGACGACGGGGGTCGTGGTGGCGGCCCCGGCGCTCAAAAATCCGGTCACCATCCATTCGCGCAGGCTCGGGCTCGTGACGTCGTCGCCCGCGATGACGATAACGCGTTTGGCGCGGCCGAGCCGTATCCAGTCCTCCGCCATGGCGACCGCCTGGGTCGTGGAGGCGCAGGCGGCGCTGATCTGGACCGCGGGCCCTTGGGCGCCGAGCCATTGCATGAACTGGGCATGCCCCAACGGCATCACGCGCAGCAGGAATTCACGGCTGAACTCGTAGGGGCCGTCGCCGCCGTAACGCTCCATATAGGATCGAAACGTCGCGGCGTACCAATGCTCCACGGCCGCGCGGTCCTGCGGGTCCTTCAAGCGCGCGATCAGGGATTCCAGGAGCCCCGCCAACTCCCGGAGGGGCTTGCGCCGGAACTTGTCCGCCAGATGGCGCGACACCTCCGAGGCCATGCTGTCGATGGATGGAAATGAAGTCGCGAAGATGACGCCCGTCTCGCCGCGCAGGGCCTCGGGCAGGGCCCAGCCCGAGGGCAGGCTCGAGCCGGTCGTCGTTTCCTTGTAGGTCGGCACGAGAGGGATCCCGGCGTCTTTGAGCGCGAGGATGCCGGCCGCGACCGCGAGTCGGGAAGAGACATCCATCGCGTCGGCGACGCTCTCTTTGAAGCCGAATTCCCCGGCGAGGTCGAATTCTCCGGCCGTCGCGGCCAGATGCACGACCTCGGCCGCGTTTTCGATACGCTCGAGCCGGTGATCCCCGGTCGTCGATTTGATGAGGCGGACGATGTTTTTATCGAGTTGGGACTGGATGTCGGCGTCGCCTAGTTTGCCGATGAGGTTTTGGCCGCGCAGGATCTGGTCGATGCTGTCTTCCCGAAAAACTCGGTCCCACGCCCCCGGAGTTCCCGCCGCGATGCCGCTGACCACGACGGGGCCGGTGTAGAAGCCCCACCGGCTTTCCAACTCCGCTCCCGCAAGCGAGGCGGCATCCTGGTCTCCATGCCGCGCATACCGACTATGGCCGGCCATAGTTTCGACTATGCCGTCTCCGCCGCTCCCCGGGGGGAGCGGCATGGGGTCGAGGGATCGGGTAGCGCCCTGGGCCGAAATCCAATGAAAATATCCTGGCGTATAGAAGGCCGCCGGCCGGTCGGGAGCCTTGTCGATCAACGAGAGCGCAACGCCTTCCGCATCGAGACGCGCCAGGAGATCGTTGAACTCGAGGATGCCGCCCCGCTTGGGATGGTTGGAGGAGAGGGCCGACCAATCCTTGCGTTTTTCCAAGGTGCTCGTGACGAAGGCGGTCAGGACGCGCTTGGGGCCCACCTCGATGAAAAGCCGCACGCCGTCTTGGCGCATCCGCTCGGTCTGGCGTATGAACTCGACCGAGCTGGCGATCTGGGCCACCATGAGGTCCCGGATCTCCTTGGGGTCCTCGGGATAGTAGGCGGCCGTGACGTTCGAGAGGACCGGTATCTTCGGCGGCTCGATCTTGAGTCGGTCGAGAAATTTTCGGTAAGGCTCCTGGGCCGGTTCGACGATCTTGGAATGGAAGGCGTGCGAAACGCGGATCTCCTGCGCCTGAATTCCCAGGGCGCCGAAACGCTTGATCGCCGCGGCGACCGCCCGGGATTCGCCCGCGATGACGGTCTGGCTGGGGCAGTTCTTGTTGGCGCACGCGACGTAGCCCTCGATCTCCTTGAGGACCGGCTCGATTTTCTCTATGGGCGCCGCGATGGAGGCCATCTTGCCCGGATCCTTGACCCGGACGCCGGCCATCTCCTTGCCGCGCGCCGAGACCGCCGACAGGGCGTCCTTGAAGCTCAACACTCCCGACGCGACCAGGGCGCCGTACTCTCCCAGGCTGTGGCCGCACACCACGTCCGGCCGCACGCCGTAGGCATCCAGGAGGCGCAGGATCGCGATATCGGCCGTCAAGACGGCGGGCTGGGTGATCTCGGTCTGCTTGAGGCGCTCCTCCATCGCCGCGATCTGCTCGGGCGTTTCCCCTCCGCGCGTGAATAGGAGCTCGGTCAATTTTTGCCCGATCAGTTCCTGCAGGACGAGTCCGCCTCGTGGAAGGTCTCCTCGACGATCTCGTATTTGAGATAAAGGTCCTTGAGCATGTCCACGTATTGCGAGCCCTGTCCCGGGAACAGGAAGGCGATCTTCCCCGGTTTTCGGGAGCGGCCCAGGCTGATTCCCTTCGCGCGGAACAAGGGCGGCGTTTTTTCCCAGAGAGACGGGCTCTTGGAGCGCAGGATGAAATCGATTTTTTCGCGGAGCTTCGGCCCGGACTCCGCCGCAAGATTGAGCGCGAAATCGCCGGCACCGCGGGCGTTCAAGTCGTAGGCGAGCCGGGTGAGCGGCGCCGGGCCCTCGGGAGCCTTGGACTTGAGCGCCGCCAACTGGTCGAAGATGGAATCGGGAGTGGGCCCATGGATCAGGAAGGCCTCTGCGCCGATTCCGGCGGTTTGATTGAGGATCGATGCAGGAATCTGTTGCGAGGGATTTGCTCGTGGTGCGTGTTGAGCCATAGCGCCGGATGGGATCGAGCCGCCTGTGCTGTCCGTCCGCGCGCGGGCCGCCGCCGCGGCCTTTTCCCAGCGGGCGGTCGACTCGGGCGTAGCTTCCTCGAGAGCGACGTGGAAATTCGTCCCGCCGAACCCGAAGGAGCTGATGTTTGCCCTGCGGGGGCCGCCGGAGGACTCCCAGGGTCGCGGCTCGGTGACTACGAAGAAGGGCGCTTCGGACCAGGGGATGCCCGGGTTGGGGGTGCGAAAATTGATGGAGGGCGGGAGCGTCTTACGGCGTATGGCCAGGGCGGTTTTTATAAGGCTGGCGATACCGGCCGCCGCCTTGAGATGGCCGATCTGGGATTTGACCGAGCCGAGGCCGACCGAGCCGGGGGCGCAGTGGGGCTTGAACAGCTCGGCCGCCACGCCGACCTCGACGACGTCCCCGACCTTCGTCGAGGTGCCGTGCGCTTCCAACAGCCCCACCGAGCCGGGGCCGTAGTCGAGCTGGGCGAAGGTACGCTCGACCGCGAGCCTCTGACCCTTGGGGTTGGGCGCCGTGATGCCCTTGCCGCGGCCGTCCGAGGAGGAGCCGATCGCCCGGATAAGCGCGTAGATCGCGTCGCCGTCCTGCAGGGCGTCGGAGAGGCGCTTCAAAATGCAGATGCCGGCGCCCTCGCCCATCACGAAGCCGTTGGCTCCCGCGTCGAAAGGGCGCGATCCGTCCGGGGAAAGCGCGCCGATCTTGCAGAACTTGACGAAGGCCGGGGGCGACATCATCTGGTCCACCCCGCCGCAGACGACCATGTCGAAATCGCGCAGGCGCAGGGTCTTGACCGCTTGGTCTAGGGCCGCCAGCGAGGACGCGCACGCGGCGTCCACGGTGAAGTTCGCTCCGTTGAAGTTGAAGACGTTGGCGACGCGGCCCGCGATGACGTTGGAGAGCTCGCCCGGCATCGTGTCCTCGGTGATCGTCGAAAGCCGGCATTTGGCGCCCTGGTCCACGTCTTTGAGAATCGCCTGGCGAGCCGCGGCCGGAAGCTGGGCGAAGGCGGGGCTGGAGGCCAGCTGGTTTTCGAAGAACGACAGGTAGACGCGCAGGTCCGTCGCTTCCTTCTTGGAGCCTCCCATCGAGTTGCCGAGGATGACCGCGGTCCGCTCGGGGTTATAGGGTTTTTTGTCGTAACCGGAGTCCCGCAGCGCCTCGGCGGTGGCGGCGACCGCCAGCTTCTGGACCGGGTCCATCTGCCGAGCGACGGGAGGCGGAATGCGGAGCTTGAGCGGATCGAACCGGAAATCCCGGACGAAGCCTCCGATCTTGGAGTACGTCTTGTCCGGGGCGGAGGGGTTCGCGTCGTAGTAGAGGCGCCAGTCCCACCGGTCGGGGGGCACCTCGATGATCGAGTCGATCTTGCCCAGGACGTTCTCCCAGAATTCGGGTATGTCGGCCGAGCCGGGAAAAATCCCTCCCATTCCGACGATCGCGATGGGTTCCAAGAGTTCGGGCCGGTTGCTCATGAAATTTTTTTATCCGAGTTGCGGGACGCCGACGATGGAATAGCCCGCGTCCACGAAAAGTATCTGTCCGGTGATCCTGCGGGCCTTGTCGCTGGCCAGAAACGCCGCGCAGGATGCGACGTCGGAGGTCGAGATGTTCTCCCGCAGCGGGGCGACCGACTTGTGATAGTCCAGGATATAGTCGAAGTCCTTGATGCCGCCCGCCGCCAGGGTCTTGATGGGGCCCGCCGAGATCGCGTTGACGCGGATGTTCTTCGGGCCCAACTCGAAGGCGAGCTCCCGCACATAGGCCTCCAGGGCGGCCTTGGCGACCCCCATCACCCGGTAGTTGGCGCAGACCTTCTGTCCTCCCAGATAGGTCAACGTGAGGACGCTGCCCCCGCGGGTCATCCGGGGCGCCGCGTACTGCATGATCTTGGACAGGGAATAACTGGACGCGACCAGCGAGGCGCTGAAATCCTCGGGAGTCACGTCCAGGAGATTTCCCTGGAAAGTGGCAGCCGGGGCGAAGGCGATCGAATGGACGACGATGTCGATGGGCACGCTCAGCTTGGAGAAGAATGCCTTCATTTCATCTTCTTTCGTCACGTCGCAGCGGTCGTAGGAGAGAATATTAGGGAGGGTGGGAGCCAGATCCTTGATGCGGCTGTGGTAGCGGAACTGATAAGCCAGGATGATCCGGGCGCCCGCCTCGGCCATTTCCTTGGCGATCGCCCAGGCGATGGACGTGTCGCTGGCGACTCCAAATATAAGGGCTGTCTTTCCGTTCAGGTCGGCCATCATGAAACATCTGCGGTTTGGGAGCCGCAAACGTATGGGTAGTATACGAAAGTTAAGCTCTTCAAGTCAAGGCCTACTTTCTGGATGGTGCCAGTA
>JACQPI010000072.1 GCA_016207585.1 Elusimicrobiota bacterium
CCGACGGAACCGCCGCCCTCCCCCCGGGGGAGGGCGGCGGGAATTCGCCCCCCCTGCGGGGGGGCGAATTTTCAGTCGGGGGGGCTAAGATAGTTGCGATTAACGTCCCTTTGGACCGCGCCAAGTGGATCGAGCTCCGCAGGCCCGCCCTGCGGGCCAACCTCCGGTGGACCCGCGGCCGCCTGAAGCCCGGAGTCCGCCTCATGGCCGTGGTCAAGGCCAACGCCTACGGCCACGGCGCGGCGGAGGTGTCCCAACTGGCGGAAAAAGCCGGCGCCGCGTGCCTGGGAGTGCTGGACATCGAGGAGGGCGTCGAGCTCCGCCGCTCCGGGATCCGCTCTCCGATCCTCGTCCTGAGCCCGGTCCTTCCCGGCCGCGCGCGCGACGCCGTCCGGCACGGCCTGGAGACGACCGCGGACTCGATGGAACTCCTGAGGGCCTTGGACCGCGCGGCGGCTCCCGGCCGCCGCCAACCGGTGCACGTGGACGTGGATTCCGGGCTCAGACGCTGGGGAGTCGCGCCGGCGCAAGCGCCGCGCTTCCTGGCTGCGCTGAAACGCTTCCCCCGCCTCGAGCTCCGGGGCCTCTCCACCCACATCGATTACATGCCGGGCAAGAACGCCGTGGAGGCGGAGCTCAAGCTCCGGCAGTTCCAGCGCCTCGCGGCCTGGACCCGGGCCCGCTGGCCCCGCGTCCTCTGCCACGCCGCGAACAGCTCCATCCTCATGGACTTCCCCCAATGGCAACTGGACATGGTCCGGATCGGGAACCTGCTCTACGGGATCAATCCGACGAAAAGGCCTCTCCCCCTACGCAACCCCTGGAGGTTCTATGCCCGCATCATCTCCCTCGGGGAGGTGGGCAAGGGCCGCCCCATCGGCTACGCCAGCGAGTTCGTAGCCCCGCGCCGCATGATGGTCGCCGCGCTCCCGGTCGGCTACTCCGACGGCCTGACCCTGGAGCCGTCCGAGCGCTGGATCGGCCTGGGCGCCGGGACGCGCTACTGGGGGATGCTGCGCGGCAGGCCGGTCCCGTTCATCGGGCGCTGCGCGATCTCGCACGTCCTGGTGGACGTGAGCCGCGTTCCCCGCCCGCGGATCGGGGAGGCGGTGCTGCTGCCCGTCCGGCGCACCGCCGCCAGCCCCCGGATACCCCGCGTTTACGTCGAATAGCGCGGCCGTCGCCTTCCGAGCGCGACGCCGAAGGCGTCGCGCCGCGGTTCCCCCCAGGGGGGAACCGTTCCGTTGGAGGCGAGGGAGTCCAGGCAGGGGGGCTTGCCCCTCTGCCTTATCCCCTGTTTGTCGTTGCGCGGAATGAAGAATATCTCGTAGCGCCAGCGTGCGTCGTTTTCGAACCCGGCATAGATCTCAGTATGGCTGGTCGCAATGCGTAGCGTTACGTAGCCGTAATTCAAGAGCCTCTGTTCTACTGGCTTAGCCGCTTCCAGGGCCGCCTCTCTGGAGGAGTAGACGTAATCGCCCCGATCGGACAGAATGGCTATCGGGGCGCGGCTCTCCGCGACGAGTACGGGTTCGGCCTTGGGAATACCAACAGTCTCGACAGTTGTGGCATAGCCTTGAGCGGCCAGCCCGCCGAAACAAACGGCAACGGCTAAAACGTCCTTCATCGCATTCCCTTTCATGTTTAATGCCCTCCCTAACACCACGTGCAGAGCAGCCCCTTCGCCGACCGCTCATCCAGCTTCGGCAGCATATAGCTCCAAGCGCGCCAAAAACATGGGGCCTTGGACCTAAACCACGGTGGGCTCCCATCCCAGGCCATCCTGGGTCAAAGAACCCAACTTCCCCAAACACTCGATTGCGAAAAGTGCTCAGGCCTGTTATGCTGGGATCATGCCGCAAATGAATCGGATTACTTTTGATCCTAAAGTAATGGGCGGCCAGGCATGCATCCGCGGCATATGGGGATTCCGGTTGCCACCGTCATCAAGCTGGTCGCTTCCAAGATGACCGAGGCCGAGATCATCAAGAATTACAGTAAACAAACCGATCCCCTTGGTGGGCAACTGGATGTTTTTTAAACCGCCTAGGCACCTGCCGGCGGTGGCATTCAAGAAGGCCGCTGAGGCTGAGTAGGAAAAGGGCTATTTCGGCTTATTCCGGTCGCAACCGTCTGCTATACCGGTCTTCTCGAACCGTTTCCGCAGGGCTGGCTCGGCCGCTTCGGCGTCATCTTCATCCGAGGGCGCCACGCGACAGCCGAACACCATGTGCCCGGCCTTTTCGCCCTTGCACCAGTTGGCGTACAGGAAGCGGGTCTTGCCGGGATCGTCGAAAGCGAAGATGAGCCCCGCCTTCCGCAGACTGTCGAAGGTGGTTTTCTTCCCGGCGTTGCGGCCGTCGATGAATCCCTGCAAGTGTGCGTTCACGCCGGCCAGCAAAACCGTCTTTCCCGACGAAGCCCTGCGGTCTTGTCTCGTGTTCATCGGATGAGCTTGCCGGTCCAGAGTTCCTCAAGAAATTCTCTACAGGGTAGCACCTGGATTCCGTCAATGACGCGGGCCCGGGCATCCAGCGAAATCACCACGGACCGGCGCGGCCGGTACTCCTCACGGAAAGCACGCAGGCCCCGCAGATGGCGCTCCGACACCGGTGCAACAGCCTTGACCTCCACGGCTACCTCTCCTTCGCCCAGGATGAAGTCTACTTCATATTGGGAGGCCGTTCGCCAGAACGACAGGGAATAATCAAGTCTGGTATAGTGGCTATGGGCTACGATTTCCTGATGGACAAAGTGCTCCAGGGCCTTCCCGAAGGCTTCTCCGCCAGGTTCGAGTCGGCCGCGCTTGAGCAGCATGTTCGCCAGTCCAATGTCGAAGAAATAGAACTTAGGCGCCTGAATGACCCTGCGTTTGGGCCTCTTCCGGAACGAAGGGAGGAATCGTCCAATGAGGGTGTCTGAGAGAATCTCAAAATAGGCCGTGGCGGTCGGCCGGCTGACGCCGCAGTCTGAGGCGACATTCTGGTAGTTGATGATTTCGCCGTTCGAGAATGCAGCCGACTCCAAAAAACGGGCAAAAACAGGCAGGCTTCGCGCCAAGCCTTCCGCCGCGACCTCTTCCCTCAAGTAGCTGCCTACATAAGCATGAAGCTGTGGTCCTGGATCGTCGGAGACATAGTGAGGCGCAAGCAACCCGTGATTGAGGGCCCGTACAAGATCGAAGCCGGGAATCTCCGGATAGACCAGGGGATGGAGTTCGTATCGGAGGGCGCGTCCCCCCAGGAGTCCTCCCCCGCCGCGAATGAGTTTGCGGGGACTGGAGCCGCAGAGGATGAACGGAACCGATCGCTCCCGGATGAGCCAATGGATTTCGTCAAGAAGCGAGGGAATCTTTTGAACTTCGTCGATCACGACCGGAGATCCGCGATGCGCGGGAGAGGCCAGCACCTCTTCGCGGAGAATAGATGGCTTTCTCACGAGCCGCTCGAACTCTTCCGACAGGAGGAGATCGTAGATGCACGCGGCTGGAAAAAGTTCCTTAAGGAGAGTGCTTTTTCCGGTTTGGCGCGGACCCCAAAGAAAGCAGGGTCGTGAGCCTCGTCCGGCCATTGTCTGCAGACGCTTGAACTTGGGACACGCAACCATTAGTTTCTATTATCATGATAACAGAAATAGCAAATTTCGTCAAGGCCTGGCCTGCCTTGTACGAATTCGGCGCAGTCACGGTAAACCCAAGGTGCTTGGGCCTCAGGATTATGGGAAGTCTTCGATAAAACGCTTTATTGGGCCAAAGGCGGTTTGTTTACTGCTGGATCCGCGCAGCGAGTTCGTGGCCCCGCGCCGCATGACGGTCGCCGCGCTCCCGGTCGGCTACTCCGACGGCCTGACCCTGGAGCCGTCCGAGCGCTGGATCGGCCTGGGCGCCGGGACGCGCTACTGGGGGATGCTGCGCGGC
>JACQPI010000073.1 GCA_016207585.1 Elusimicrobiota bacterium
AGGCAGGCCGGACCATCAGCTGGTCAACTGGGCCCTTTTAGAGCGCTACTCCGAGCTAATGGAAATCCGTTCGGCCGACATGCCGGCGCTTCTGCTGGGACCTGGGAAGCACCGAATCGCCTGCCGCCCCGGGCAGACCGTCACGCTGCTTTCGATCCCCCCGAAATCCATCGTTACAACCTCCGGGCTTATGTATCCGCTCGCCAAAGACGTCCTGCCGCGATCCAGCCGGGGGTTGTCCAATCGCGCAACCGCGAACACGGTGGGGATTCACATCCACTTCGGCCGGCTGTGGGCCATTACCGATCCGTGATGAATCCGCGGTACGTGCCGGAAAATTCATATACTCTCCGCGATGCAAGTACAGGAGGAACCCATGGCCAAAATACTGCTGATCGATGACGATGAGGAGGTCGGCATGGCGCTCAAGCATCTCCTGACCGGCCTCGGTTTCAATGTTTTTTGGACACAGGACGCGATCGGCGCCTCGATCCAATCGCAATCGATCAAACCCGATGTCCTGATCCTTGATTTTAGTCTGCCCGGAGCCAACGGGGCGGTGGTTTACAGACGGCTGCGCCAGAACGACTCTACGAGAAACACCCCCATTCTGCTTATCAGCGGCCACCCCAAGAAAGAAATTGACGGAGCCTTTCGGGATGAAGGGATATCGACACCGGAGCGAACGTTGTTTTTAACGAAACCCCTCGATCCCGCGACCCTGAAGCAGGTCGTGCTCGATCTCATGAAATACAATGAAACGCCGGGACCTAAATAGACTCCCCTAGGAAAAGCGGGCTTTAGGGCCTCTACTTTTGCTCCAAAGATGCCGGGGGGGCTCCCGGGGAAGCCTCGGGGACCGAAGCGTCGGAGGGCGGAGCGCCTTCCGGTGATTTGGAATCCTTGAGCGCCATCAGCTCCCGAGCCTTGCCGCGCGTCTCGCGGACGTCGGGAAGAAGGGAGCTCTTTGGGTTTTTAGCCTCGAATTCCTCGAGCCGCTTGACGCCCTCCTCCATTTTTCCGGAAAGCAAGAGGTCCACCGCCTCGGCGAACTCCGCCTTTTCCCGGCGCAGGCGCTGGGCCGCCTTGTATTTGACGGGATCCTTGACGTAAGGCTTGTTGATGTCCTCAGATTTCTGGCCCGCCCCGCGCACCGCGGCCACCGCGACGACGTTGCGCCGCTGGTAGTGCCGCTCGACCGCGGATTTGGAGAGACCCTCTTTCAAATTTCGAAGCCAGGACCGAAAGCTCCCCCACTGGGCCCCCTGCGCCGCCTTCGGCTCGGCGGAGGCTGCTGCCGGCATATCGACGGACATCGCGGCCGGTGTTTCAGCGGGCGCCGCGACGGACGTCGCGGCCGGCATCGGCTTCTCGGATGATCCCTTGTCCGATTGGGCGGCCGATGAGCCTAAAAATAAAAAAATGCCACAGACAGACAGGATCATTTGTTTCATTATTTTTCTCCTCGATTTCTTCGAACGATCTCCGCTATGGAATCAACTCCCTCACCGAAGCGTCGGCGCCGGGATCGAGCGCGACTGCCTTCTTCCCGAACTCCTCGGCCTTTGCCGTTTCTTTAAACTTCACCGCCACTCGTACCAAGTTGAGCCAAATGCCGGGATCCTGGGAATCTTTCTCGGCCGCCTTCGCGAAAAGCTCCCGCGACTTGGCGAAGTCCTTGCGCAAGAAGGCAAGGCTTCCCAGGTTGTTCAAGGCCGCCGACTGGCCCGGGTCGATCTCCAGGGCCCTGCGGAAGAGTTCCTCGGCGCGCTCGGACCGGCCCATTTCCAGCTCCAGAACGCCAAGCGCCGCCGTCGCTTCGTCGTCCTTGGCATCCTTGGCGATTCGGCCCTGGTACAATTTGGCCAGATACTCGTAGCGCTCCTGGACGTATCGCTTTATGTCCGCCTCCGCGCCCTGAGCGACCTCCTGAGCCTTCGGCAGCTCCGGAGACCACGCCATGGGAGGCATCGTCGCCGGCTCGAAAATCTCCCAGGCCTTGCGCGGATCGATGACGGCCGCCTTGCCGAGCCGCTCCATCTCCCGGTAAGCGCCCAAGGCGTGCCGGTTCGCCTCCCCGAAAGGAGATCCCACCAACGTGACCTCCAGCGGCATCCAGAAGGAGCCTTCGTAGGCGACGAGGCTTTCCTCGGGCAGTCCGAGCTCGTAAGGTTCGCCCGCGCCGACCTCGAACATCAAAGCGATGTGGCCGGGATAATCCAACAGGGCCGTGCGGATGCCCGCCGCCTCGAAAAGCGAGGCGGTCAAGGTGGCCAGATCGTCGCACTCCCCGCTTTTCGTCCTCAGCGTCTCGCGAGGGAACTGCGTGTAGTCCTCCGGAAAGGCAGGATCGACCGCCATCTTCTCGAACGGATTGTTGGGAGCCGGCTGGAACTTGACCCCGGCCGCGCCCAAGGCGCTCCACAGACGCATCGCCTTCACGGGCGCCGAGTCATCCCCCCATGCCGCGAGGTGCGCCGGAAGGGCCGGCGCCTGCGTCAGCACTTGGCGGGCGAAGTCCCGGATCGGCGTGTCGTTGGAGGTGATGAACGTCGCGATGCGGTCCGGGCGATCCCAGGTGATCGTGTTTCGTGAATAGATTCGCAACGGTTTCGTCAGCGAAACGACCATCGGCCTGCCTTCCTGGAAGTAGGTGAGCGAAAACTCCGCCTGGATGGGAGTTCCTTCCGTCACCTCCAAGATGCGGTTATTGAGGACCGCCTTGAGCACAATCTCGACTTTGTCCTGGGGACGCACCTTGGCGAGCACCGTGTCGGTTCCGAAATCCATGAAGTCCTTGAGCCGGAAGGTCACCTTGACATTTTCGAAGGGCAGATTGGAGTTGTTCTGGAGCGTCAGGTTTCCGGCCGCGTTCTTCTCATAATATTTATAGTTGGCCGAGAAGATGTTGCCCATCTCGACCTCCACGATTTCAAGAAGAGGCTTGTTGGACGTCGCCGTCACCTCCGCCGAAACCGGGAGAGACGGAACCCCCAAGTCGTTGGTTTTGGCCTGGGCCGCGACGCGGTAGTAGTATGTCTCTCCGGACGAGACAGCCTCATCTCGAAACATCGGCGTCTCGACGTCGCCGATACGGGAGAACGGACCGGCGGCGCGCGTCGAACGCAGGACATGATACCGGGCAAGATAGGGATCGCTCCGTCCCCTCCATTGCAGCTCCACCATCCCCTGCACGACCGTCGCCGATATGTCCTGCGGGGGAGCCAAGCGCGGGTGCAGCGCGAATGCCAGAATTTTTCCTTGGCCCGGGTCGGCGACAAAAAGCTCGTCCCCTTGAACCGCCAAAGCGACCGGATCCTTGAGCCCCGGTCCTCCCTCGCCTCTTGAGAAAAGGTCCGTCACCCACAACCCGTCCTTGGTGAGGACCGAAACGCGCCGAGTCTCGCGATCTAGAATGAAAAGATAGCGCTTGCCGTCGAAGGCGATCGCCGCGGGGTCCCGCCAAGAGGCCCCGCCGAGATCCTCGCGCCCCCAGGCCGCCACGAAACCTCCGGAAGGCTCGCACTTGACGACCTTCTTGAGCCCCCGGTCCAATACGTAAATAAAACCCTCGGAGTCCCAGGCCAGCCCCACCGGCTGGGAAAACTCCAGTTTTCCCACGGGCGGGCCGAATGTATAAAGGAGAGTCCCGTCCGCCTGGAATGCGTCGACTCGCTGATTGCCGGCATCGGCCACGAAGACGGTGCCGCGGTCGCTGATCGCCACGCCCTCGGGAGAGCGCACCCGGCCCTCCTTGCTCTTAGAGTCGAAGAAGCCCAGCGCCTGCGCAAAATTGGCCACGAAGCCGCCGGAGGAAGTGAAATGCTGGACTTTGTCCCCGCCGGCATCCGCTACGAAAATCCCCTGTTCGCGGCTCACCGCGAAACCGCGGCTTTGCTTCGTCACGAAAGGCTCCTTGCCGGACTTCTTCCCGAAACGCGACACCGCCTTGCCGTTGGCGTCCAACGCGACGAATTGCCCCTCCGTCGGAAGATAGGCATGCAGGACGTCGGGCGCCGTCTCGGAGGTCTTCCCGACCGCGGCGGCCAGGGCGCCCGCCGACCAAGCCCAGTCGCGCGTCGGCCCGGAAACCAGGAGCTTCGGCCCCGTAGCCGGCGAGGTGAGATCGGTCTTGAGCTTGCCGGCGAGCTCCACGGACGATAGGCGCTTCAATCCGCGGTCGATGACCCAAAAGATTCCCTCTGGAGCCGCCGAGATGTGAACGGGCTCCTTGAACTGCCCCAGCCCGGAGCCCTTGCTCCCGAACGCCCCGAGCGACGTCCCGTCCGGTGCCACCTCGCGCACTTTTCGAGCGTCGGGGTCGAGGATGTAGAGGAACCCGTACTCGTCGAGAGCGAAATCCGATCCTTTCACGTCGAACGCTTTCAAGAAACGGCCCTGCGGGCTGAATTTATGAATCCGCTCGCTCTTGCCGTCCAGGACGTAGATGAAATCGGAGGCGTCCACGGCCACTCGGGAAGGAGCGCCGAGTTGCCCCATCTCCTCCTGCGGTTTATCCGCGTCCTTGGACGAATCCTTGCCCGCCTTGCCTTTGAAGCCCTTGGAGAACTTCGGTCCCAACGCGGAAAGGAAAATGCCCTCCGCCGTGAATATCTGCACCCGGTTATTGCCGGTGTCGGCGACGTACACGCGGCCGTCGCCCCCTAGAGCGACCGCCTCCGGAGACCGCAACTTGCCTTCCTCGGAGCCCTTCGCCGAGAAAGAACGGACGAATTTCCCGTCGCCGCTGAACACCGTGATTCTGGAGTTGCCCGTATCGGCGACATAGACGAGCCCGTCCGGCCCCAGCGCCAGCCCTTTCGGCGAGGACAGCGCTCCCGGCCCCGCCCCGGGCCGACCGATGGATTCGAGCGCCGCCCCCTTCTCGTCCGAAACAAGGAGGGTCGATTTCTTGGAGTCCAGCACGTACACGCGCTGCCCGTCCGAGACGACCGCGGCGGGAAGGGCGGCTTTTTCCAGGGACACGGCGGGGCGATAACGGATCTCATCGTAGGCCGCCGCGGTATTCGCGCAAAGGATTAAGGACACGACGACAGGAAGTCTGCTCATATTCGAAAGTTCACCTTTTTATCTTATTTTCTCCAAAATCAACTTTTGGACCGCCGCGGGGTCCGCCTTGCCGCGCGATTTTTTCATCACGGATCCGACGATCGCTCCGATCGCCCGCTCCTTGCCTCCCTGGAGATCCGCCACCGCCCGGGGGTTCTCCGACATCGCCGCCGAGACCCACTCGCCCAACTGCTTGAGGTCCGAGACGACCGCAAGCCCGGTGGATTCCACGATTTGCCCTGCCGAGCGGCCGGTCTCCCACATTTGGGCGAAGACGTCCTTGGCCAGACGGGACGTCAACGTTCCCTTCTCGATCAAAGACATGAGTTCTCCCAACGACCGGGCCGCGATCGCGCTCTGGAGGATATCCTTTCCCTCGGCGTTGAGCTTTCCCATGAGCTCCGTCATGACCCAGTTGGCGGCCGTCTTGGCGCCCGAGGCGCCGCAGGCGGCCAGGCAATCCTCGTAATAATCCGCGAGGGCCTTTTGCGACGTGAGAACCCCCGCGTCGTACTCGGGCAGCTTGTACGCCGATACAAACCGAGCCTTCCGAGCCGCCGGAAGCTCGGGAAGCTCGGAGCGGATCCGCGCGACCCAAGAAGGCTCCGCAAGCAATGGGACGAGATCGGGCTCCGAAAAATAGCGGTAGTCGTGCGCCTCTTCCTTGGAACGCATCGTCTCGGTGACGCCCCGCTCGGCGTCCCATAGGCGGGTTTCCTGATAGATCCTCTCCCCGGTTTTCAGCGCCTCGCACTGCCTGTGAAATTCGTACTCCAAGGCGTCCTTGACGGAGCGAAAAGAATTGAGGTTCTTGATCTCGACCTTGGTTCCGAGGGCGGAGGCTCCCGGCAACCGCACCGAGATGTTCGCGTCGCAACGCATCTCCCCTTTTTCCATGTCGCAGTTGGAAACCCCCACGTACTGAAGGATCGATTTGAGGTTCGTGAGGTATTGATACGCCTCTTCGGACCCGCGCAGGTCGGGTTCCGACACGATCTCGATAAGAGGAACGCCCGCCCGATTGAAGTCCACCAGGGAATACTCGAGCCGCTCCGAGCCCAGCTCGTGCAGGAGCTTCCCGGCGTCCTCCTCCATATGGATGCGGTGGATCCCCACGCGCTTGGCCGGCGGCCCCATGATCTCCAGCACCCCCGCCTCCGAGAAGGGTTCCTCGTATTGCGAAATCTGGTAGCCCTTGGGAAGATCCGGATAGAAGTAGTTCTTACGGGCGAAGACGGACGCCTCCCTCAACCGGCAGCCGAAGGCGAGCGCAGCGCGGAAGGCCAACTCGACCGCCCGGCGGTTCAAGACGGGCAGCGTCCCCGGCTGGCCGGTGCAGACGGGACAGATCGAGGCGTTGGCGCGCCCGCCAAAGCCGTCCGCGGGACATGCGCAGAAAAGTTTCGTCCTCGTCTTGAGCTGGCAGTGCACCTCCAGCCCGATGACCATCTCGAATTTTGGGTCCATCATTTCACCTCGCCGGCAGTAACGCGGGGAACGCTATTTTACAACATAATCCGCTCCGACTCCCGGTTCAATACGCGACGCCGAAAGTTGCTCATCGCGCGGCAAGAATCAAGGACTTACGGCCCAAATTAACGAGGACCCTTTTCCAAGCCGGGTTGGGCCCAATCGACCCTTATTTTTGATTACAACACAATGTTAACATCTTCCACATGAGGCTAACGACAAGATTCACCGCGCTCGTTGTGTCCTTTTCCTTACTGGCAACCTCGCCCAGTTTTAAACGTCATGAAGCCCTCGCCCAAAACCTCGGAGCGGAAAGAGGAAATCCCTCCGGCACGATCCCGGCAGTTTTTACAGGATCGATCGGCACATTGCCCGGCGTTTCACGCGTTTTTTCACCCGATGCCTTTCGCCTGAACTCTCCCGCTTCCACAAGACAAAGTAGCGGCTTGGAGGTGGCCGGCGGCACGAACCTAAGAAAACCGCTCCCGGCAATTCAGGGACTCTCCTCCGCACGTTTTATAAACGCGGCCGACTTGCCCAGGACCGCGAAAAACCACGGGACTTCGGGTCTCCACTCCAAAGCCGTGAACATGGCAGGAATATTCCGGAGCGGGCCGGCATCCTCAATCGCCAAAATGGAAAGGACCGTTTCCCCGGGAGACATCTTGGAACGCTTCTCTAACCTAGGCCAAGTTTTCGACCTCGGCCGTGGGCAACCCTCCCTCATGAAGCTGGAATCCCAGGGCTCCGTGCATGCGAACCATCCATATAACCGAGGCGACCGGAACGTCGGCGCAGGGAAGCTCTATTTCAGCGCCGACTCCGGGAATACCCAATCGCCCTCCATCCCCTCCGCCGGCGCCGGCGCGCCGGGCAATGAAATCAAGAACCGCCCGAGTCCGGGAGGGATACGGAAACTGGCGTTTAAGATCCTTGGAGCCGTGTTTCTGGGGCCCATCCGCATCGTGCTACCGATCTCCAAAATCACCCATGTAAGCCCCAAATGGGTTTCCGCGGGTTTGGCCCTTGCGGGCTCCGCTGCGGTCGCATCGGCCCTTCTGCTTCACCTGCCGCTACCCATCACGCTCTATTCTCTCTGGACGACCTTGGCCTTCGCGATCCACGCGCAGGGATGGGTCGTCACGGAAGAAGAACGGAAAACCTCTCAAAGATTGTCCTCGGTAGCGGACAAACACCGCGCGGAGCTTTTGGCGATCCCCGGCGTCATCGCGGTCGAGCCCCGAACGCAGCAGGCGGGCCCCATCGTCGAGCACTACATCATCGTCAAAGTGACGCATCTCGACTCTGAAAATACCGCCCGCATCCCCAAGTTCCTCGACGGCTTCCAAGTCTATACCCATATCGTGGAGCCGGTGCGGGAACCGCAAAATGCGAACTCAAAACCGCTTCCCTCGGACGCCGGTTCCGCCGATCTGCACATCCTGACTCTCATCGCCATCGGAATCGCGCTGGGCGCCGCGGTTATAGGCTATCCCGGCCTTCTCGCCTCTGCAGACTTTAAAACGCTGGTCGCCCTCTCGGCCGCTTACGCCGCCGCGTTCGCTTTCGTCCGCCGCTCCTTCGACACGCAACACCAAGACCTCTGGGTCAAGGATGGCGGCAAGATCGTAAAACCATCCGCATTTTTTGCGACGCTAGCGGCCGCCGCGGGTATCGCCGCGATCTCGCAGGCCTACGGTCTGGCGGCCATCACGGTCATGGCCTCTTTGCTCGGCTACACCGTCTTCGGC
>JACQPI010000080.1 GCA_016207585.1 Elusimicrobiota bacterium
CCTCGCAATGGATCGCGTTGGCCTGCGCCCTCGCGGCCGGAGGGTTCGCGTGGCGCCAAAGAAACCATGACTGAGCATAGCGGAAGGAATGGTTGATACCACAAGGTTGTTTGGAAAGAAACCATGACTGAGCATAGCGGAAGGAATGGTTGATACCACAAGGTTGTTTGGAAAGAAACCATGGATGAAATTCTGGAGGTTACGGAGCCCGGGCTCCGGCTGGACCGTTTCCTGGCGCTGAAGTTCCCCGATTGGAGCCGCGGCTACTGCCGGGATTTGATCGCCCGCGGGCTGGTGCATGTCGGAGCGGCGGCGCGCCCCGCCGACTATCGCCTTTCTCCCGGCGAGACCGTCGCGCTCAGGCGTCCCGACTGCCCGTGGAGGGCGCTGCCTTTCGAAAAGTGGATACTATTCGAAGATTCCGAGATTCTGGTCGTTAATAAGCCGGCGGGCTTGTTGATGCATCCGATCGGGCCGACCTGGCTTCAACGGTCCGAGGCGGCCGCCACGGAGCCGGAACCGAATGTGGCCGGGCTTCTCTATTGGGCGCGGCCTAAGCTCTTTAAGGCCGGCCTGCAACGCCTGGGTCTGGTGCACCGCTTGGACCGCCAGACGAGCGGAGCCCTCGTGGTAGCCAAGACGGCCCGGTCGCAGGAAGCGATGATCCGCGCGTTTTCGGAAAGGCGCGTCGAGAAGGCATACCGGGCGATCGTCGCTGGAAAACTGGAGGCGGGCGTCGAGGTGGATGCTCCGGTGGGGCGGCCCTCCGGCGGGCGCAAGGTGCGCGTGACTCCCTGGGGGCGCGAGGCGGTGACTTGGGTCCGGGCGGTGCAGCGCGCGCCGCGGGCGACCTTGGTCGAGGCTCGGCCTAGGACCGGGCGGACGCACCAGATTCGCGCTCATCTGACCCATATCGGGCATCCGGTCTTGGGAGATCCGGAGGCGAAGACGGATAATGCGGCTCTCCTGAGCGCGCGGGGGCTCCCGGCGCCGCCGCGCCTCATGCTGCACGCCTGGCGCATCTCGTTCGCCCATCCTTCGAGAAACACGGACGTGAGCTTCTCGGCCCCCGCTCCCAAGGATTTTCGGGACTACTGGGCTCTGGTGAAAAAGGCCTGTTTGCTGATCGCGATTATGGCATCCGGGAGCGCTCGGTCGGCCGCCGCGCCGGAGTCGGTCGCAAGCGACCCGCTTAACCGCGCCATGCGCCTGGAGCTGCGCCGTTCCTTCGAGCGCCTGAGGAAGTCGTCCCCGCCGCTTTACTATTTGGATTACGAGGTCTACGACATCCGCACGCACGACCTCGTATCGAGCCTCGGCGTCATGAAGGACGAATGGCAATTCGAACAACGCAGGGTGGACGTGGACGCGCGCGTTGGAGCGCCGAGACTCGATAACACGCATGAACTGAAGGGATTCGAGGCGGCGTCGTCGGGAGGGCGGGCACGGGACCTTCCTATCGCCGGAGACGAGGCGGCGCTGCGCGCGGGCTTGTGGCTGCGCACGGAAGAAGCGTATCGGGAAGCCCAGGAAAAATTCGAAAAGGTTAGGACCGACCAGACCGTGCGGGCGATGGAAGAGGATCGCTCCTCGGATTTCTCGCAAGGGGAGCCGGTTTCGGTTCATAGGGAAGAGGTCTCCTTTCCGAACTTCCCGCGGGCCGCGTGGCGGGAGCGTCTCAAAAGATATTCCCGTATCCTAAAAGAGCAGCCTTTCGTGCATGATTCCAATGCAAGCCTCTCGGTGAGGAGGGAAATCAGATCCTTCCTGTCGAGCGAAGGGACCGACGTCCGCTCGGGAACTCAAACGATCCGCCTGAGCTATTACTTGAGGACCCGCACCGAGGACGGCATGGATCTTTGGCGCTACGTCAGATATTTCGGGGGGAGTATCGAGGAAATGCCGGGCGACGAGATCGTCCTGCGCGATATCCGACGCTCCGTGGGGGAGCTGGACGCTTTAAGACGGGCTCCCACGGCGCAGCCCTACTCCGGGCCCGTTATTCTCAAGAACGAGGCGGCCGGCACGTTTTTCCACGAGTCCCTGGGACATCGCGTCGAGCGCCAGCGGCAGAAGAGCGAATCGGAGGGTCAGACTTTCAAGAAAAAACTCGGCGAAAAGATCACTTCCGAGATCCTGTCGGTTTACGACGATCCTTCCTTGGATCGTTACCAAGGGGTGTTTCTCAATGGGCACTACCGCTTCGACGACGAGGGGATGCCGTCCCGGCGGGTCGCCGTCGTGGAAAGGGGGGTATTAAAAGATTTCCTTATGGACCGCACGCCGATCGACGGGTTCCCGCGCTCCAACGGGCACGGGAGGAGGGAGCCGGGCTACGCGGTCGAGGCGCGGCAGGGGAACCTTATTATCGAGGCAAACCGGACCGTGGCGTATCCGGAACTGCGGCGGATGCTCTTGGAGGAGGTTCGGCGCCGGAAGAAGCCCTATGGGCTTATCTTTGAAGACATCGAAGGCGGCGGGCATACCTTCACCGGCCGAAGCCAGGGGCAGTCCTTTCATGAGACTCCCCTTCTGGTCTATCGGGTCTATCCGGACGGACGGCCGGACGAGGCGGTGCGCGGCGTCAATATCGTGGGCACCCCCTTGAGCGCATTGGAGAAGATCGTCGCGGCGGCCGACGATTACGGAGTCGACAACGCCTGGTGCGGCTCGGCCTCCGGAACGGTGCCGATCTCCATCGTCTCGCCGAGCCTTTTGCTGTCGGAGCTCGAGGTGGAAAAGGCTCCGAAAAGCCAGGAAAAGCCGCCGATTTTGAAGCCTCCGTTTCACGATAGAACCGTTCGATGACCCGCGTTCACCGGTTGGGATTGGCGTTGGCGTTTTGCGGTCCTGCCGCTTTCCTCGGAGCTTGCGAGGCCTACGGCCTGCCGGCCGACGATGCGGTTTTCCGCGCGATGCACGATGAGCTGGGCAGGACCATGCGGCGTTTGAGGCTCGGAGAGCTTTCGCGGCCTTACTTCGTTTCGTATACGGTACGCGCCGCGACGCGGGCGGTGGTCTCGGCCGATTTCGGCGGGATCACCCGCAAATCATCCTGGTCCGACCGGATCGTAAGCGCGGCGGTCCGGGTCGGCGATTACCGCCTGGACCAATCGAACTTCATCAGCCGTTCCCGCGGCGACTGCCGGCCGGTGGTCGAGGATGGCGCGCTTGAGGGCGAGTACGATGCGATCCGTTTCGCGTTATGGCAGGCGACGGACAGGGCTTATAAACAGGCATTGGAATGCTATTCCGCGAAAAAAGCCTACATGGAGAAAAGGGAGGCGCCGCACGAGGCGGATGATTTTTCCAGGGAAGGCCCCCATGAATTCCTGGAGCCTGAGGCGCCGGAAACGGTGGACTTGGACTCCTGGGAGAGAAGGATCGCGGTCCTTTCCGGGATCTTCAGGGAATTCCCCAAGATTCAGAGCTCGCTTGTTTCGTTCGAGGCGCGGCCAAGAACGGTGCGTTATGTGGACAGCGAGGGTTCCGTTTTCCGCCAGTCGGCTTCCATCTGGTCTCTGGAGGTGCGCGCCAAGGCGCAGGCGCGCGACGGCATGGAGCTGTCCCAAAATCTCGAATATCTGGGCCGGTCCGAGGGAGAACTTCCGGATTTTGAGTTCGTGGCGGAAAAGACGAGAGGGCTGGCGACGGTCATGACGGCCTGGGTGCAGGCTTCCACGATGGGGGCGTATGTCGGTCCCGTCCTCTTCGAGGATCAGGCGGCGGGGGAGTTTTTCGCCCATCTTTTCGCGGATCAGGTCTCCTTCCTGCGCGTTCCGTGGGAGGAGGACGAGCAGCGCTCTCTGTTCGCGGGCGGCGCTTTGAGCGAGCGCCTCGGCATGCGCGTGACGGCGCCAGCGCTCAGCATCCGGGATGATCCCACGATGGCGCGCTACGGCCGGCTTCCCCTATTCGGCCGGTATCGGGTGGACAGCGAGGGCGTGCCGGCGTCTCGGTTGCGTTTGGTGGAGCGCGGCAAGCTGCTGGATGTCCCGATGGGCCGCGGTCCGCTCCCGAAGCGAGCGCTCTCCAACGGGCACGGCCGTTCGACCCCCTACTCGCCGCCCGTGGGCCGGATCGGCAACTTGATCATAGAGGCGGACTCGGCCGTTTCTAGGAGCGATCTCAAGGAGCGGTTGCGCGCTCTCTGCCGGGAACAGGGACTGGAATTTGGCTTGAGGGTCCTTAATTTCCCGACGATCCAGCCTTCCGTCGGAACGACCCTCCCCGATCCGGGCTGGGTATATAAGGTATACGCCGCCGACGGCCGAGAAGAGCTGGTGCGCGGACTGCAGTTCGCGGGAACTGGAGTCCGAGCCCTCAAGGATATCGTGGCGGTTTCGAGCGACGTCTACGTGCACAATTATTACCAGCCCGGCCCCTACCGCGAAAACATGGATTTCGTGCCGGCATCCATCGTGGCGCCCTCGATACTCGTGCAGGAAGTCGAACTGAAACCCATCCGGACCAAGCCGCCGAAACCGCCCGCTCTGCCGCATCCATACTTCGAACGCCCGTAAAACGCGTTAGGCATCATGGGCCCTTTAGGCCCGAAAGGGTGGGGCCAAAGAACGGCTCGGCATGCCCCATTGGCCTCATGATTATTTTGGACGCGCCGTGTTACGATGTGCTCCGCCGCCGGGTGAAAGTCATGTCGTGTCTGGTCAGGCTGCGGGTTGGCGCGTGCGGCACGGAGGGTGTTTGCGATGAGTCATCGGGGATGGAAGGTCGCCTTGGTCTCTTGGCTCGGTCTGGCCGCTTTTGCCGGCGCGGCCCTGGCGGAGGGACCGTCGGATGGGGATGTGCTGCGTTTTTTCGAGGGCTCTCGGCACTCAGCGGCCTTGACCGCCTATATCGAAGCCAAGGATTCGCGGGCTCTGGGCGAATTCCTGGGATTCTTCGCGGCCCAGGAGCCTTCGGTTCTTAAAGCGAACCTGGCGGCGCGCGGGATCGC
>JACQPI010000005.1 GCA_016207585.1 Elusimicrobiota bacterium
GCGATGACCTCCACCGTGATCGTTCCCAGCTCGTGAGGTATCGTAAATCCGGGAAGCGCGCTGGCCAGGGTTGAAATCAAGAAAGCGAAGACCGCCCACGCCGCGACGAACCACTCCCCCTTTCTCTTCCGGGCATCGCGAGCCGACCCTCGGGCCGCCCACAGGCCCACCTCCTTGTCGCCGGCATAGGCGACCAGGACGGCCAGGTAGATCATGCCCAGGGGCCCCTCCAAGACCAGGCGGCCTCCGGTGTAAAACTCGGCGAACTCGTGAATGAAGAGACCCATCGTGTAAAGGAGGCAAATGTAGTAGATCAAGCCTCTTGGATGGGGTCCGGCCTGGCCGGCGGGCGGGGATGCCGATCTAAACGCGGCCGGCGAGAGCGGAATCGCCGCCGCCCGGACCCCGGGCACGACCGGCGTCGTTTTGCTGGAATTTTCCATCCTGTAGCGCATGAAGGCGTGCGTCCCCGGCGCCACCCAGCGTAAAATTCTCATTCCCCTAGATTCTTCTGGATTCATGAGCGCTCCATGCGTGTTGCGAGGTTGCCCGGACATCCCTTGGACCTATGTCCGAGCAAATGTCCGACCCCCCAGGCGAAAGAATATAGTATTTTTCAAGCAATTTTTGGCAGCTCGGATATGCCTCGGACATGCCTCGGACATCCCTTGGACCTATGTCCGAGCAAAATGTCCGAGCAAACTTGCTATAATGTCGACGAGAGACATGCCTTCCGCCACCCCTGAAACGGCCGCTCGACCCCAATTCGTCGACCCCTACCGCTATCGGCGACGCAAGACGCGCGTCGTGCCGGTGGGCAAGGTCGGAGTCGGCGGGGATAACCCCATCCGCGTCCAGTCCATGACGACCACGGACACCCTAGACGTGGAGGCCACGATCGCCCAGACGCTGCGGATGGTCGAGGCCGGCTGCGAGATCGTCCGCATCACCGCCCCGACCGTCAACGACGCGCGGGCCCTGGGCAAGATCAAAGAGGGGCTCCTCAAGCGCGGCGTCGACCTCCCCTTGGTCGCCGACATCCACTTTTCCCCCCAGGCCGCGCTGGAGTCGGCCGAGTATGTCGAGAAGATCCGCATCAACCCCGGCAATTTCGTAGACACCAAGCGCTTCGCCGTAAAGGAATACTCGGACGAGCAATACGCGGCGGAGCTGGAACGCATCGAGGCGGCCTTCACACCGCTCGTGGAGAAGCTCAAGCGCTTGAAGCGGGCCCTTCGCATCGGGACCAACCACGGCTCCCTGTCCGACCGGATTTTAAACCGCTACGGCGACACGCCGCTGGGAATGGCGGAGTCGGCCCTGGAATACGTGCGCGTCTGCGAGAAAAACGGCTACCGAGACATCATCCTCTCGATGAAATCCTCCAATCCCAAGGTGATGATCCAGGCCTATCGCCTCCTGGCGGCGCGCATGGACGAGCTCGGGATGGACTACCCCTTTCACCTGGGAGTCACCGAGGCGGGCGGCGGCGAGGACGGGCGCATCAAGTCCGCGGTCGGCATCGGGAGCCTGCTGGAGGACGGCATCGGCGACACGATCCGGGTCTCCCTGACCGAGGATCCCGAGCTCGAGGTCCCCGTCTGCTACGCCCTGGCGCGGCGCTTCCAGCCGCGGAAACGGCCCGAGCGGGCCTCCCGTGCGATTTCCGTCGCGAGCGCCGTCCCGCGAAATCCCAAGCCTTCCTGGGACCCGTTCAGCTATTCCCGCCGCAAATCCCGGGCGGTGAAAGTCGGCCCGTTCTGGACGGGCGGCCCACAGCTCGTGAGGGTCGTCACCCGGCTGTCCTCGGATGCGGCGCCGGATCGGGTTTTAAACATCCTGGAAGAACAGCTTAAAAAAGCCCAGGGGCAGGACCCGGAAATCCTCGAATGGATCATACGGACGCCGGAGGATGAAAAAAATCTTCTCTCCATGCGAAACGCGCTCTCCTCCGAGACATCGCGCCTGGCGTTTCTCGCGCGCTTCACCGAAACAGCGCCCTCCCGGGAAGCTCTCGCATCGGCGGATATCGCGGCGTGGACTCCCGCAGGCGCGCCTGCTTGGGAAAATTTCCTGAAAAAAGTCCTTGAGCGGGGCATCCCTGTCCTCATCGAAGCGCCGGAAACTGAAACCGCGATCCGCCTGGAAGCCGCGGCGCGCGCCGTCGGCGTGCCGGCCCTTATATCCATCGGCGGTTCCGATTCCAAGACCGCCCTCGATCCCGGAGCCCTCCTCAAAGAGTATCGGCTCCTGGCGGCGCGATTGGCCGAGGCGGGTTCCGACGCTCCCGTTCATATAAAGGCTCCGCCCCAGGCGGGTCCGGAGGACGAAATCCTCCAGTCGTCCGTTTTGATCGGCAGCCTGCTCTGCGACGGGATCGGGGACTCCATCCAAATCGAGTCAACTGCAGCCGGCTACGGTTCCGCGGAGCCCAAGCGCAATATTGAGCTCTGCTACAACATCCTCCAGGCGGCGGGCGTGCGCATCACCAAGACCGAGTTCGTCTCCTGCCCCTCCTGCGGACGCACCCTCTTCGACCTCCAGACCACCACGGCGCGCATCCAGTCCAAGACCGGGCACCTCAAGGGCGTGAAGATCGCCATCATGGGCTGCATCGTCAACGGCCCGGGAGA
>JACQPI010000074.1 GCA_016207585.1 Elusimicrobiota bacterium
CGCTCGAGCTCCTGATGGATGTCCATCGTCCCGATGATCGTGCGCACCGCTGCGGTTCCGACCCCGTAGCGCCGGGTCGCGTCTATCGCCGCCTCCTTGACGCGGGGGTCCGTCGTCAGCGCGAGGTAGTTGTTGGAGGCGAGGTTGACGACGCGCCGGCCGTCGATGACCGAGACCGGTTCCTGGGCGCCTTGCAGGACGCGGAGCGTGACGAGCCGGTTTTCCGACTTAAGATTTTGGACCTCGACTTCCAGAAACTCAAGGCCTTTCACGGGGCGATCTCCAGAAGAACCTTGCCGCACTCTTTTTTCGGCGACGCCATCGTCTCGAAAGCGCGCGCGTAGTCCGAGAGGGAAAATCGGTGGGTGATGACGGGACGGACATCGATCGCCTTGGAGCGCAGAAGGCGGTCCATCGTCTCCCAGGTCTTGAAAATCAGGCGCCCCGCGACGCCGTGGATGCGCAGCCCCCGGAAAACGATGTCTTGCGCCCAGCGCACCTTGAGCTCTCCGGGGGGGATTCCGAAGGCGGTGAAGCGGCCCCCGTTTCGAAGCGCCGAAAATCCGAGATGGATGGCGGCGGGGCTGCCCGACATTTCCAGGACGACGTCCGCCCCGGCTCCTTGAGTTTCCTTGCGAATGCGGCTGGCCAGGTCCGGGTCGGCCGGGTCGAGGACGATATCCGCCCCCATTTGAGCGGCCAGGCGCTTGCGTAAGGGAGCGCCCTCGACGGCGATGACGCGCCTTGCCCTGGAAGCCCTGGCGACCTGGATCGCGAAGAGGCCCTGGGGGCCGCAACCCAGCACCAAGACGGTTTGGTCCTCCACGGGTTCGATGAGCGTGGCGTATACCGCGTTGCCGAGGGGCTCCATCAAGGACCCGATGTCCTGGAGGGCCGCATCGGAATGCTTCCAGGCGCAGCGGGCCGGGACCCGCGCGTATTCGGCGAACCCTCCCTGGCGGTCGATGCCGATGATCTGGAGATTCTGGCACACGTGTTTCTGGTCGTTGCGGCACGGAACGCACTCGCCGCAGAAGATGTGCGACTCCACGGAAACGAAATCGCCCTTCGAAACCTCCCGGACCTCCGGGCCCGTTTCGACGACCGTTCCGCAAAACTCGTGCCCGAAGATGAGCGGCGTCTTGATCCTGCCGGGAGCCCAGGAGTTCCAGTGGTAGAGCGTCATATCGCTGCCGCAGATCGACGCGCGCCGGACCTTGAGGAGCAGCTCGTCCTTGGCGATCGAGGGGGGCTCGGACGTGACGAGATCGACGCCGGCCCGGGAGGAGGACTTGCAGAGGGCTTGCATTTCTTAGTCGCTGAAGATGCTGCGCAGCGCGAACAACAGGTTCTCCTTGCGTTCGCGGACTCGGCGATAGTAGTAGGGGAGCCAGTGGGTCCCATACGGAACGTAGACGCGGACCGTGTACCCTCTCTCGCAGAGCTGCCTCCACAAGGGGCGGCGTATCCCGTAGAGCATTTGGAACTCGAAACGGTCCCTCGGAGTCCGCCGCTCTTGGCAGGCGCGCAGGACCCGGTCGATACGCGCATCGTCGTGAGTCGCGAAGGCGGGATAGGTCCCCTGGGCGATGAGCTCCAGCGCCAGCGCGTCATAGTTCTTATCGACCTCGGCACGCCCCTGGAAGGCGACGGCGGCGGGTTCCTTATAGGCTCCCTTGCACAGGCGAATTCGCGCTTTGATCCGGTTGAGTTTCAGGATGTCCGCGGCGCTGCGGCGCAGGGCGGCTTGGATGACGACTCCGACATCTTCGAATTCAGCGAAAAGCGGATAAAACAGATCGAGGGTGCGCTGGGTATAGGCGGATCCTTCCATGTCGACGCGGACGAAATTGCCGTGCCGGGCGGCCGTTTCGAGGATACGCCGAAGGTTTTTGCGCGCGAGCTCGTCTTGGATCGCCAGGCCCAGTTGGGTCAATTTGACGCTGACGTTGCAGTCGAGCCCCGAGGCCGCGATCCAGTCCAGGAGGCGGACATATTCCTCGGTCGACGCCTCGGCCTGCGCCTGCGAGCGGGTTTCCTCTCCGAGGAAATCGAGAGTCGCCTTCAGTTGGGTTTCGTTGAGGCGGTGGACGGCATCCAGCGCCTCATCGGCCGTAGTCCCGGCTACGAATCGTCCGGCGAGGAAGTTCACGGCAAGCGGTTTTTTACCATTTTTGGGCGGCGCCACGAAATGGGATGAGTCGTCTTGACAAATCCAGGGCCATCCCTTATCCTGAGTTGACGCAGATTCCATGCATTGGTCCTGGATACGGTCAGGAATTTATCGCCGGTTTATCGCCGCCATGCTGGCCGTGGCGGTGGCGCCGTTGACGTTCATGGGCGTCTCGCTGGTCAAGACGAGCGAGTCCGGCATCCAGGCTTCGGTTCTCGAGCTGCACACCCAGGTGGCCGAGAAGGTGGCCGACACGGTGCGGAAGTATCTTAAGACGGTCGACGACGGGGTGCGTTTCACCCTCCGCGCGGCCCAAAAATCGAGCCTGGACTGGTCGGAAAAGCAGGACCTTTTGAAGGCCCTTTTGGAGAGCTATACGGACATCGCTGAAATTTCCGTGGTCAATGCGGAGGGCAAGGAGCTTTTGAAAATCTACTCGCCGCGTTCCGGGCTCGCTCCGACCTCTTTGGAAGATCGCGGAGGAGAGCCCGGCTTTAGCGCATACCAAAAGCACAAACGCCATGTCCTGAGAGTGACGCCGAATCCGGGCGCTCCGCCGACATTGGAGGCCTACTATCCGCTTCAACTCGATCTGGCTCTTCGGGTATCGTCGCGGCTCGACGGCTTGTGGCGGGAAATCGGGGAAGAGCGCGTGGGGGGAACCGGCTTTGCCTTGATCGTCGGCCGCGACGGGCGCCCCGTCCTCTATTCCCCGCAGCGGGTCCCTCCTCAAAAAAGGGAGGCGGTTCCCCGGCTTCCCATCGTCCTCCAGGCGCTGGCGGCGGTCTCCATCGGATCGAGCGAATACCGGGACTCCGACGGCCGGATGCAGGTGGGAGCCTACGCGCCGATACCGGAGATCAACGGCGCGGCGATCATCCAGCAGCCGAAGGACGAGGCGTACCTGTCCGCTGCGCGGATGAAACGGACCGCGGCCGCCGTGATCTGCGTATTCGGATTGGCGGCGATCGCGCTGGCGGCGGGAATGTCCCGGCGCCTGACGCGGCCCGTTCTGGACATCACCCGGGCGGCCGAGGAGGTCTCCAGGGGCGGCTTTCCGGACGGGGTGGACGTTTCGACGGACGACGAACTCAGGGATCTGGCCGAAACGTTCAACCGCATGGTCGCCCAGCTGAAGAAATACTCGGAGGTCCACGTCGATCGCCTGCTCCAGGAGCAGCAGAAAACGGAATCCATCCTATTCTCGATCGACGACGGGATTTTGATGGCGGACCAAGACGGCCGGATCCAGCTGATCAACCGGCGGGCGCGCGAGATATTGGGGCTCGATGCCGAGGCGTCCCTGGAAGGCAGGCTCGTCTGGGAGGCTCTCCCGAAAGGCCCCCTCGGCGCCGCGGTTCTCCAAGGGATGGAGCAGGCCGGCCAGAGAATGCTCAAAGAAGTGGACCTCTCCAGCGATTCGCACAGGCTCATTCTTCGCATATTCACCCAGCCGGTCTTGCTGCCTCGCCGGGGGACTCAAGTCGGGGTCGTCACGGCCTTGCGCGACGTGACGCTGGAGAAGCAGCTGGACAAGATGAAGGAGGAATTCCTCCACTCGGTCACGCACGACCTGCGCAATCCCGTCAGTTCCATCATCGGTTTTTCCGAATTCCTGCTCAAGGGGACGGTGGGCGTCCTGCGCCCGGAGCAGAGCGACATGGTCACCTCCATCCAAAGCGCTTCCAACCGCCTCCTGGCGATGGTCAACAACATTCTGGACGCGGCCAAGATGGAGATGGGCCGCATGGACATCAAGCTCAAGCCGGTGTCGCTGGCGGGGATCGCGGGCCACGTGCTCAACATGCTGGGAGCCCTGGCTCAGAGGCGCGGGATCCGCCTGGAGCTCGCGGCGGAGGAGGAGTTCAGCGTCATGGCGGACGCCGATCTGATCGACCGCGTCGTGACGAACCTGGTCGGCAACGCCATCAAGTTCGCCAAGGACGACGGGCGCGTGGCCGTCGCGATCAGCGATGAGAGGGACTGCCTCAAGGTCTGCGTCGCGGATGACGGCGTCGGCGTTCCCGCCGCCTATCGCGACAAGATTTTCGAGAAGTTCGAGCAGATTCCCGGACAGCGTAAGGGGGGGACCGGGCTGGGGCTGACGATCTGCAAGCACATCATCGACCAGCACCAGGGCGCGATTTGGGTGGAGTCGGAGGCGGGCCGCGGGGCCCGTTTTTGCTTCACGCTGCCCAAAGACCTTGCGATGGCTCCGGAGGGCACCGTGGTCCGCACGGGCGCCGTCACGCAGGCATGAAAACTTGTGACTTCATCCATTTCTTAGATGGGTCCTGCAGGGCGGCACCCTACTTCCTTACGCCGTCGTTTTTCTGGGTGAAGTCGCCCCGCTCGACCTCACCCAAGGAACGGACGGGTGACGCCGGGGGTAGGATCGCACTCGGCAACATCGCCGAGTACAGCTGTCCTCGCAGATGTTTGCGAGGGCGGCCGGGCCGATGGGGCCACCGGCGGCAGGACCCGGCCAAAGGA
>JACQPI010000082.1 GCA_016207585.1 Elusimicrobiota bacterium
ACCCTCTACGGCTGCCTCAACTACGTCAACCGGCCCGACATCAAGATCCTGACCGCGGAAAACCCGGTCGAGTACAATCTCGACGGCATCGTCCAGGTGCCGGTCAATCCCGATCTCAAGCTGGGCGAGAATAAGAAGTTCGATTTCGCCGCCGCCCTGCGCTCCTTCCTGCGCCTGGACCCCGACGTCATCATGGTCGGCGAGATCCGCGACGAGGAGACGGCTCACATCGCGATGGAGGCCGCCATGACGGGCCACCTCGTGTTCTCCACGATCCACACCAACGACGCGCCCTCGGCGGTCAGCCGCGTGGCCGAGATGGGCGTGCCGGCCTATATGGGGGCCAGCACCCTGAAGGCGATCATGGCGCAGAGGCTCAGCCGCCGGCTTTGCTCCGACTGCAAAAAACCGCACGATCCGACCCCGGAGGAGATCGCCGTTTTCAAGGAGTACAAGGTCGACCTGCCGTCCGGCGTCAAAATTTACAAGGGGGAGGGCTGCGACACCTGCAAGGGCGGCGGCTTCAAGGGCCGCGTGGGGATGCACGAGCTCATGGTCATGACCGACAGCCTCCGCGCGGTCTGCCTCAAGGATCTCGCCGCCGATACGATCCGCGCCCAGGCGCGCCAGGAGGGCATGCGGATGATCGTCCAGGACGGCCTGGAGAAGGTCAAGACGGGGCTGACGACGGTGCGCGAGGTCCTCGGAGGCCAGGAGGAGGAGTCCGGTGGCTGAGCCGAAGAAGATCACGACGCAAAAGGTCACCGGCGCGCCTGCCTCCAAGCCCGCTTCGGCCCCGCCGTCCGTCGCGGCTTCGGCCGCCCAAGCGCCTCAGCCCGCCGCCGCGCCGGCAAGCTCCAAGATGGCGCTGGAGCTCTTCTCGATCGCCGGCTCCCTCAACTCCACGCTGGACCTGGATTTTCTCCTTCAGAAGATCGGCGCGGCCGCGGAGCAGCTCCTGAACTCCGAGGCGAACGCCATCATGCTGGTCACCGACGACAAGAAGCACCTCTTCTTCAAGGTCGCCTCGGGCGGCGCCGGCAGCGTCCTTAAGACGATGAAGCTCCCGATCGGGCAGGGGATCGCGGGCTGGGTCGCCCAGCACCTCAAGCCCGAGGTCGTCAACGACACCCGTTCCGACAAGCGCTTCGCCGGGCAGTTCGACAAGGCCTCCGGGTTCATCACCCGCTCGCTTCTATGCGTCCCGATGCTCTTCCGGGGGGAACTGGTGGGCGTGGTGGAGGTGCTCAACAAGCGCTCCGGCGTCTATACCCGGGAGGACATCGGCCTTCTCTCGAGCCTGGCGAACCTCGCCTCCGTCGCCATCACCAACACCAAGCTCATCCAGGAGCAGAAAAATTTCTTCTCGCACGTCCTGGAGCTGCTCGTCGGCGTCATCGAGTCCTCCAAGCCGAACATGGAGGGGCATCCGATGCGCTCGGCCCGGCTCTCCTGCGCGATCGGCAAGGCGCTGGAGGTCGAGGACTACGTCTACCGCATGCTCTATTACGCGGGGCTGCTCCACGACATCGGCTACGTCGCTTTCAAGAACCCGCGCGTCCTCGCCGAGACCGGCATCGTCCGGGCGGCCGAGGAGCACCACCCCATCTTATCCGTGAAGATTCTGGAAGGCATCAAGATGCTCGAAGGGGCGATCCCGATGATTCAGCACCATCACGAGCGCTTCGACGGGGGCGGCTATCCCGGGAAACTCAAAGGAGACGCCATCCCGATCGGCGCGCGCATTCTGGGCTTGGTCGAGGCGCTGGAGGAGCTGCGCATGTTGGGCCTGCGGGGCGCGGAGCTCGCCGAGAAGGCGATCCAGGAAGCGAAGGCCGGTTCCGGCGGCCGCTTCGATCCCGCGGTCGTCGAGGCCGCCGTCGAGCTTCTACAAAACCCGGACGGTATATGGTGACGCAGGGGGCTCAGCCGCGCCGGGTCCTCATCGCCAAGCCGGGCCTCGACGGGCACGACCGGGGCGCGAAGGTGATCGTGCGCGCGCTGCGCGACGCCGGTTTCGAGGTCATTTACACGGGCATCCGGCAGACAGCGGAGATGATCGCGCAGACCGCGGTGCAGGAGGATGTCGAGGCGGTGGGCCTTTCCCTCCTTTCCGGGGCGCACATGACGCTGTTTCCCCAGGTGGTGGGGCTCCTGCGCAAAAGGGGGCTTCGGCGCGTTTTGGTGTTCGGCGGGGGGATTATCCCCGATGAAGACGTGCCCCGCCTCAAGAAGAAGGGCATCGACGAGGTCTTCGGTCCGGGAACGGCGACCTCGGCCATCGTGGAGTACCTGAGGAAACGCCTGGAAGGCGGCCGACCGAGCGATAACGCGAGGAAGTGTGACCGAGCCTAGGCGAGGGAATGCCGCTTCCGGAATCCGTGAGAAAGCGGCCCGCAGCCGAAGGTTGTTGGAAGGCGGCAGTGCCCGGCGGTAGCCGCACGACCATGAAGAATAGCGCTGCTCGGGACTTGGCGGCCCGGGTCCGGGCCAAAGACCAGGCGGCGGTCGGCCGCGCGCTCAGCTGGGTCATCGACGAATCCGCGGGCTACGAGGAACTTTTGCGCCACTTTTTTCCCGACGCGGGGAGCTCGCACAAAATC
>JACQPI010000083.1 GCA_016207585.1 Elusimicrobiota bacterium
GTCCGGTCGAATTCGTTGCGCGAGGCCCGGCGCGCGCCCTCGATGAGCGCGCGCAGCGGCTTGGTGAGGCGCCCCGTGACCCAGAAGGTAGCCAGCGCCACCACCGTCGCCAGGACCAGCAGGAAGATCGCCACCTCCCCCAGGAGGCGGTCGCTCAAGGCCAACGCCTCCGCGCGGGGCTGCAGGCTCAATACCCTCCAGCCCAGGGAAGGCGCCGGCGCGTAGGCCCCGACGCACGTTCCCCGGGGCGTGGCGATCCTGTCGGCCCAACCGGAAGCTTCCTCGGAAGCGGGGGGAAATCCCGGCCAGTCGTTTCCCGGAAAATCCGCCGCCAAATTCGGGAGAGGCCGGCCGGAGGCGTCCAGCAGCAGCAGATGCCCGCTCGGGCCGACCTGTTGGTTGCGCACGCGCCTCCAAAGGGTCTTGAAGGAATACTGCGCGTAGACGACCCGCCCGTCGGACAGCGGATAGACGAGCGGAAGCACCGGAACCGCCTCCCGCAGCTCGACGACGCCCAGGGACACGCGGCCCGTGGCGCGCGCCTGGGCCAGGAGCGGCTGCGCGACGCTCTCCACCTGGAAATCTTGGGCGAAGAGCTGCGGATCGGCCATGCGGTTCGTCTCATGGCCGGAGGCGTCGAAAAGCGAGACAAGCGCCAAGGCGGGATGGGACGCGACGGCGCGCTGAAGGACGCGGAACTCGAGTTGGGAGTTTCCGGCCCCCGCGCGCTCCAGATCCTCGACGAAGCCCAGGACCCGGTTCATCTCGCCCGCGGCCGACTCCACGATGTCCGCGAACAACAGCGTCACCTGCTGGTGCAGGAGCCGGGCGTTCTCGCGGACCGCCGTGTTGGAGCGGATCAGCCAGAGGCTGGTGCCCAGGGCGGGGACGAGGGCGGTCAGCAGGAGAATGAGGAAGACTCGAGTGAATAATTTCATGACTTGCCGGCGCCTTTGTATCGTACAATATAATGGCGCAAAACGGCACATGCCCGCCACCATCCTGCTCGTCGAGGACGAAGAGCCTTCCGCCGCGCTGATCAAGGAAGCGCTTTCGGCCGGCGAGTTCGTCTTGACGCACGCCTCCAATTGCGCGGAGGGCTGGCGCTATCTCGAAACGCTTCGGCCCCAGCTCGTCATCTTGGACGTGACGCTTCCGGACGGCTCGGGCCTGGACCTCTGCCGGCGGCTCCGGGAGCACCCCGCCCTCGCCCCGACGCCGGTCATCATCCTGACCGGAAAGGACCAGTTGAAGGACAAGGAAAGCGGCTTCGAGGCGGGCGCCGATCACTACCTGATCAAGCCCTTCCAGATCCAGGAGCTGAGATTATGGGTGTCGGCCCTGTTGCGCCGCGCCCGGCTCGACGAGCGGGAGGGAGGCATCCTGCGGGCGGCGAACTTCGTCGTCGATCCGCAAGCCCACCGGGTCCAGGCCGGGGAGAATGCCATCGACAACCTCACCCGCAAGGAGTTCGACCTCCTCTACGAGCTGGTCCGCCAAAGCCCCAAAGTCCTTTCGAAGGACGCGCTGCTCTCCACGTTGTGGGGGACCGTCCTCCGGGACAATACGATCGAGGTCCACATCAAGAACCTGCGCGCCAAGCTCGGCCTCGCGGCGCAGCGCGTCCAAACGCTTCCGGGCGTCGGCTACCGCTTCGTCTGAAGCCGCGTCGAGGCTGAAGGAATCCTGAAGCGACCGCCGAACCGCTCGATTTTCCATTCATAAATCAAGCATTTTTCGATTTCACGAATAATTCAGCGGTGGATGTCGAGCGTTGGTATTTATACTGTAAATGATCTATGATGGGCAGGATGGCGGTCATGGACGCTCTCATCTTCGACGACGACCCGTTCTACGGCAACCTCCTTCTGGAGATTTTCGACCGCCAGGGGCTCAAGGCCAAATATTTTCCGGACGGTGAGAACGCCCTGGAGGAGATCCGCCGGGAAAGGCCCGGAGTCATCCTGGTGGACCTGATGATGCCGGGCCTTGACGGCATCTCCATCTGCAAGCAGGTCAAGGGCGACCCGCCGCTCGCCGCGACGAAAGTCGTGGTCGTATCCGGAAAATCCTTCCCCGACGACAAGGCCCGGGCCACCTGGGCCCAGGCCGATCTTTTCGTGGAAAAGCCCTTCAACATATCGGACATGACGGCGCAGATCTCCAAGCTCCTGCGCGGCAGGAAGATCGTGCTGGGAGAGGAAAGGCAGGCCGCCGCGCCGTCGCACGTCTGGAAAGCGCGGATATGGAAGGAGCCTGGAGAGCCCGGCTGCGTCTCGGTCATCCACAAGGACCACCTGATCGTGTTCGACGCGGGACAAGGCCTGGCGCACTTGGCCCAGGACGAGGATGTATGGCGAGACTCCAGGGAGGTGTGGCTCTTCCTCAGCCATTTCCATAAGGATCACATCGCGGGCCTGCAGCACGCGCGGCGGTTTCTCGAGGCGGGACGGAAGATGCACATCGGGGGGCCTAGCGACGGCGAACTGCCGCTTCAACAGCTCATCCTCCGTTCGTTTTCAGACTCCATAAGCCCTGAGGCGCTTCAGCAGCAGGTGAAGCTCTACCATCTGGGAGAAGGCCAGTACCAGATGGGCCCGGACCTGCGGCTCAACATCATCTACACGATGCATCCGGGCCCCTGCCTGGCCTTCCGGATGGAAGGAAGCGGCCGGCGCCTGGTGTTCGCCCCCGACAGCGAGCTCGATCCCAATTGGGAGGAAAGGCTGACCGACTACGGCGAGAAGCTGGTGAGCCTGTCCAAAGGCGCCGATCTGCTGATCCATGACGCGCGCTACTCGGACGAGGATTCTCCTAGGGTCGCCACGCAAGGGCACTCCGGCCCCAGCGCCCCGTTTCGGGTCGCCGTCAGAGCCGGGGTCCGCAGGCTCCTGCTGCAC
>JACQPI010000079.1 GCA_016207585.1 Elusimicrobiota bacterium
ATCCTGATGGCCCTGGGACTTCCCCTTCCAAGGATGGTCTTCGCCCACGGCTGGTGGACGGTGGATGGGGAAAAAATGTCGAAATCCCGAGGCAACTTCGTGGATCCGGCCGAGATCACCCGGGAGTTCGGGGTGGACGCCCTGCGCTATTTTCTTTTTCGCGAGATGCCGTTCGGCAACGACGGCGACTTCTCGCGCCAGGCGCTGCGCCGGCGCTACAATTCCGAGCTCGCCAACGATCTCGGCAACCTGGTGTCGCGCGTCGTGCAGATGGTTGACCGCTACCTGGGCGGAGAGCTCCCCAGGCGGCCGCCCTTGGAACGCCCCTTCAATTCCAAGGGGGTCGCCGACGAATCGACCGCGATCTACGCCGCGATGGAATCGCTCGCCTTCCAGGAAGCGCTCAACCGCATCTGGGCCGTCATCGGCCGACTCAATCGGCTTATCGATAAGGAGGCCCCATGGAAGATGGCGGAGAAGGAGCCGGAGAAGCTCCGCTTCCTCCTGTTCGATCTCGTCTGGTCGCTGCGCATCATCGCGGGCTGGATCGCGCCCTTCATGCCGCAAACGTCCGCCAAAATGCAGGCCCTCTTGGGCGTGCGCCGCCCCGTCGCTGCGATGACTCCGCAGGAAGTGCTGGAAGGCGCTTCCGATGCTAAGATACTGAAAGGTCCGCCCTTGTTCCCACGAAAATGAAAAGAACTTACGCCGCCTCAGCGGCGCTCCTGGCCGTTATTTCCCTCTTCGGAGTCGGATGCCAGACGGTCCCCTATACCGGACGCAGCCACCTTTTGCTCATCTCCGCTTCCGAGGAAAATGCGCTCGGGACCCAAGCCTACCAGGAGACGCTTCGCAAGGCCAAGCTCTCCGGGGACTCCGAGAAAATCAACCTGCTGCGCAGGGTCGGCCATCGCCTGGCCAAGGCGGCCGACAAGCCGAACTTTCAATGGGAGTTCAACCTGATAGAAGACGAGAAAATGATCAATGCCTTCTGCCTGCCCGGCGGCAAGGTGGCGGTCTACACGGGCATCTGGCCGGTCATGCAAGACGAAGACGGCCTCGCGGTCGTCCTGGGGCACGAGATCGCGCACGCCTTGGCGCGCCATGGCGCCGAACGGATGAGCCAGGGGATGTTGGCGAATTTCGGGGGCCAAGCGCTGAGCGTCCTATTGGCGAACCAGCCGGCCCGGGCGCGGGAGCTCTACGGGCAAGCGTACGGGCTGGGCGTCGGCGTCGGGATCCTTCTTCCCTACAGCCGGGCCCAAGAGTCCGAAGCGGACCACATCGGCCTCATCCTAATGGTCAAGGCCGGGTACGACCCCCATCACGCGCTGAAATTCTGGGAGCGCATGGCGAAGGCGACCGGAGAGAAGGGAGAGAACAATCCCTTGACGAAATACCTTCGGACCCATCCGGTCGGCGAGGAACGCCAAAAGAACATCGAGCGCTGGATCCCGGAGGCGCGCAAGTACGGCCGCCGGACCGACACCCCCGCCCCATGACCCTCCCCGGGCCCTGTCGCGCATCCAGTCGCGAGCTTGCGGACCCCGAGACCCGCGCCTTCTTGTCGCGCATCCTGCCCCGGCTGCCGGGGCGAAACGTCGGGCGGTTCAACCGTCCGGGAGACCCGTTGAATCTCGTCATCTTGGGGACTTCTCGACAGGTCTGTGAGACGTTGCAGTCCTCGGGTTGGATCCAAATCGCGCGCACTCAGTGGCTCGCCTTGGGCCGAGGGCTTCGCCATACGATCTCCGAGCGCCGCCTGCACCCGTCCTTCCCGATGAATTTCTACCGCCTGTTCGGCCGGTTTCAGGACCTCAACTGGGTGTGGCACACCTCATCGTTCTCGACCCGCCACCATTTTCGACTATGGGAAACCCCCTTTCAAGACGGCAAGGGCCGGAACCTCTGGTGGGGAAGCGCGAATTACGACATGGCGATACGCTGGCGCAGGTTCTGCCACGTTCCGGAGCCGGACACGAGCCGGGAACGGGATTTCGTCCGCCGGAGTCTCGATAAGTCTCCCCGCGTGGACTGGCTGAACCTGGCGGACCTTTCCCAAATTCCGAGCCAGGGGCTCAACGACAAGGGGTTCCCATTTCACTCCGACAAGAAGGCGCTGGTCGTCAGTCTTTCCTAGAACCGCTCAAAATACCGAAAAAACCGGACAAGACATAGATGAGCACGAGCAAAAAGATCGCGTTTTGCGGATAAAAATAGACGAGAGCGAGTCCCAGGGCGACCAAGCCCAGGAGCCTCGGGTTTTGAACGCGGAACATCTCCTTCTGTTTGAAGGCGGCGTACGGAATGGTCGAAACCATCAAAAACGCCAAGCCCACCATCAAAAACGGCACCAAGGTCAGCAAGAACGGGACCTCGCGCATGAGGGGCGCCAACGTGCGCGCCGGCTTTTGTTCTTCAAGAATTTGGTACAGCAAGATGAACGAGGCCCAGAACCCGGCCCCCGCGGGGATCGGCAACCCCTGGAAGTGCGTCTTGGAGCCGGACCCCGATTGACTGGACACGTTGAAGAGCGCAAGGCGCAACCCGCCGCACAAGGCGAACAAGAACGCCGAGAGCCCGCCTATTACTCCATAATCCTTAAGAATAAACGCGTACACCATAGAGGCGGGCGCCACCCCGAAAGTCAGGAAATCCGACAAGGAGTCGAACTCCACCCCGAACGAGCTTTCCCCGTGCACCATGCGGGCCACGCGGCCGTCGAGCATGTCGCACACGACGCCCCCGAGGATCGCGGTGGCGGCCGCGGTGAAATCTCCCCGGCTGGAGGCGAGCAGGGAGTAGAAACCGCAGGCCATATTGCCCATCGTGAACAGAGACGGCGCCAAAACCTGGCCGCTTCGCTTCAAAGTCAAACGGTCCACTTCGCGACCTCCGTCACCCCGCCCACGACGCGGTCTCCGGAACGAACCAACGGCGCGACCCGCCCCGACAGATGCAGCGCGACCTGGGAGCCGAAGTAAATGATCCCGTAGCGCTGTCCTGCGCCCGCCTCGTCGCCCTCCCGAACCCAGCACTCGATCCGACGCGCCACGTACCCGGCGATTTGCTCCACGATGACGGGACCCCGCGCGCCTTCGGGAACGATGCGCACGATATTTCGCTCGTTAAGCCGCGCCTCTTCCTTCATGGCGGCGCGGAAAGCGCCCGGCTGGCGCCAAACGCGGTCCACCCGCCCCGAACATGGCATTCTCTGCACATGGACGTCAAAGATGGACAAAAAGACGCGGATCGTCGTGATATCCCCGGGGCCTTCGCGGCCCACGCTGAGAACCCTCCCATCTCCCGGAGAGTAAATCTTGCTCATGTCCACGGGCGCCGGCCGGTCCGGGTCGCGAAAAAAGAAGCAGCAGAATCCCGCGAAAAGCAGCCCCAGCGGAA
>JACQPI010000092.1 GCA_016207585.1 Elusimicrobiota bacterium
GCCGCCGAATGCGCCGCCGAGAACGTGCGCATCAACACGGCTTCGTTGAAGGATTCGAAGGTCGTTTCTAAAATAGAAACCGAGCTGCGGGAAACGATCGCCCGACTCTATAAAGTTTAAGGCTGGTTTGCGGAGCCGTTGAGGGCCGCGAGCATCTCGTCCACGCGGGTAAACTTGTCACGAATTTTGCCGAGGGTCTTGCCGCGCGCGAGCTCGAGGGCGTCGAGACGCTTCCAATCCTGGAAGGTGACGTACCGGACATTCTTGGATTTCAAAAGTTGAGGGATCGCCGCCGGGTCCGCCGCGGCGGCTTGGGATCGCACTCGCCCCGTCTTGGCATCCTCCACCATCGCCTTGACGGTCGCGACCGAGTCGGCGCGGTTGGTGCCGATGAGGCCGGTCGGGCCGCGCTTGGCCCAGCCGACCGCGTATTCGCCCTGGAGAGGGCTCTTCGTCGCCGGGTTGAGCACTCGGCCTTCGGCGTTGGAGATGCGCCCGTCTTTTTCGTCGAACGGGACGCCGGGGATCGGCACTCCGCGGTAGCCGACCGACCGAAAGACAAGCCCGATCGGCAGCATCTCGAACTCCCCGGCGCCGCGGGCCGAGACCTTCCCGCTGTCGTCGCGCACGAGCCGATTTTTCTCTATCCGCAACGCCTGGACGCGGCCGTTTTCGCCGATAAGTTCCACGGGAGAGGCGCAAAAGCGCAGGCGAACCTTTCTGGGTTTGGAGCCCTCGCCCCTGCGGGAAATTTCCTGGACGTAGTCCACGTTCTTCTTGGCTTCGGGATCGGCGGTGTCCGGCTTGGAGGATTCATCCAGCTCCGCTTCATTCGGGAGGACCACGAGGTCCGCCGATTCAAGCTCCCCGATTTCCCGTATCTCGGCCGGAGAATAGGCCGCCTGGGCGGGGCCGCGCCGGCCCAATAGATAGATTTCGCGAACCCGGCTTTTACGCAGAGCCTCCAGGGCGTAGGCGGCGATGTCGGTCGACGCGAGACGCTCGGGGTCTTGCGCCAGGATGCGCGTGACGTCTATCGCCACGTTGCCGATGCCGATCACCGCCGCGCGCTCCACGGACAGGTCGAAGGAAGAACCCTGGTAATCCGGATGGCCGTTGTACCAGCCCACGAAGGCGGTGGCGGAGTGGCTGCCCGCGAGATCCTCCCCGGGGACGCCGAGTCGCCGGTCCGTCTCATTGCCCACCGCATAGACGATTTGATGGTAATGGCGGCGCAGGTCGTCGGTCGAGATGGAGCGGCCGACATGGGTGTTCCCGAAAAAACGAAAAGCTTCCGCCGCGGCCACCCTTTCGTAGACGGCCGTCACATTCTTGATCTTTTGGTGATCCGGGGCGACTCCTCCGCGCACGAGCCCGTAGGGCGTGGGGAGGCGGTCGAACATGTCGATGCGCATCGCGACGTCCTTCTGTTTCAGGAGAGCCTCCGCGGCATAGAACGCGGAGGGGCCGGAACCGATGATCGCGATCCACAGAGGCTGTTGAGGGGTTCCTAAGGTATTCATGAGCTCGCCTCAAACTTATCACGCAACAGATCGGCCCGCAGGCGGTCGCGCTCGGCCGGCGCCGCTTCGCGGCCCGCCGATACCTGGACATGCGCGGGCTGCGCCAGCACGAGAAACTGGTTGACCGTCTCCAAGCCGGCGGGCAGCTTCCACTGCAAGGAGACGGCCAATCGAATGTAGGAAAGGTGCTGGAGGGTCTCTTCGTAGGAAATGGAGCGCGCATGCGCCAGGATGCCGAGCGCTCTATAGACCATATCCTCGAGCTTGGTTCTCTCCTTCCCATCGGCCAGGGAACGCCGGACTTCCATTTCGCGCGAGACGAGGTTCTCGACCGTCTTGGCGACGCCGGCCAAAATTTCGGCCTCGGTCCGCCCGAGAGAGGTCGCGTTCGATATTTGATAAAAGTCGCCGAGAACCTGGGTTCCCTCGCCGTAAAGCCCTCGGGCGATGATGCCCAGCCTTAGCAGGCTTCCCAGAATTTCCTTGATTTGTCCCGTGATCGCCAGGCCCGCCAGATGCAGAAGGGCCGAGGCCCGAAGTCCCGTGCCGACGTTGGTTGGGCAGAAGGTCAGGTAGCCCCACCGCGAATGGTAGGCGTACTCCAGCTGTCGGGAGAGTTCGTCATCGAGCGCGGTGAGCTTGCTCCAGAGGCTTTCCGGGCACAGGCCCGAATCGACCGCCTGCAGCCGCAGATGATCCTCTTCGTTGATGAGGGCGCTCACAACCTCCCGCTCGCCGATGGCGACGCCGCGATTTTTAGGCCCCCCCGCGGCCGCTTGGCTGATGAGGCGGCGTTCGGCCAGAAAAAGTCTTTCTACCGGGGCCACGTCCTCCAGTTTCAAGACGGCCGCCTTCGCCAAGGCTACAGTTTTCGCGGCGGCCTGAAAAAATTCCTCGAGGACCGCGTTGCGATCGCGGGCGGAGGCGCGCGGGGGGAACGGATGCCCGGCCAGGTTTCGCGCCAGGCGCACGCGGGAGGATAAAACGACCGCTGCGTGAGGGCCGGTCGGCGCGGCCCACGCCATCGGGA
>JACQPI010000088.1 GCA_016207585.1 Elusimicrobiota bacterium
AAAGTGGTCAGGCGCGAGGCCGCCGCAAACCAGACATCCCCGCCGCGGCCGCCGTCGCCGCCGTTGGGACCGCCGAATTCGATGTATTTTTCACGCCGGAACGACAAGCAGCCGTCACCGCCGGACCCCCCCCGGCACCAGATGCGGAGCTTGTCGATAAAGTTCATACTGAGAGACGATCAAAGGAAGGGGAAAAACGCGCGGGGAAGGGACTTATGCGGCGCAAGCGGCCGGATAGACGCTGAGGCGCTTCTTGTCTTTCTTCGCCCACTCGAAGGTCACGACCCCGTCGGCCGTTGCGAACAGCGTGTCGTCCTTCCCGCGCCCGACGTTGACGCCCGGCAATAATTTCGTGCCGCGCTGCCGGACAAGAACCGCTCCGGCCCGTACCCGCTGCCCTCCGTAGCGCTTTACGCCCAAACGCTGGCCGTGACTGTCGCGGCCGTTCGAGGAAGATCCTTGCGCCTTTGTGTGCGCCATGGCTAGTTGAGCGAAATATCCTGAATTTTTATCTCGGTCAGCCCCTGACGGTGGCCCTGGGTCTTTTGATAGGCCTTCTTGGGGCGCTTTTTAAATACGATGACCTTGGGAGCCAAGAGGTGGCGCAGAACTTGCGCCGTGACCTTTGCCTTCGGCAAAGCGGAAGTATCCGCCCATTCGACGGTGCTGCCGGCGGCCCACAGCGCAGGGAGGGTGACGACCGCGCCTTCCTCGGCCTGAAGACGCCCCACCTGGATCGTCTCTCCGGGCACGACCCAAAACTGCTTTCCGCCTGTCTCTATGATGGCGTACATGACAGAGTCATGATAGCAAACCTCGACGGGAAATTACAAGACCCTCACGTGCGCCGAACGCAAGGCATCAGAGGGCGGGGGGACTTCCTTCCCGCCGGTTCAGAGCCCCGTCGTCACCAACGTCTCGGTGCTCTGGACCCCGTGGATGCCGCGGATTTCGCGAACGATCAAGGCACTCAGCTTGTCGATCGTATCGGCCTCCGCTGCCAGGACGGCATCCCAATGGCCGAACGTCAGATATACGTCGTTGACCCCCTGGATGCTCCGGATCTGGTTCAACGCTTTCTGCTCCAATCCCGCCGTCAAACGGCACAAGACGAACGCCTTCATTTTTTATCTCCTCCTATTCCATTCATCGCTTTCGTATCGTTGCCGCAGCCGCAGCGCCGCGCGCAAGGCGTCTTCCGAGGCCTCTTCGTTCCGAAAAAGGGTTCGCCACTCCAGACCAATCCCCTCAACCACGGCCTGGACCAGACGGTCCCGAGAACACCGCGCCCCAAATCCCTCAGGGCGAAACGATCCTTGATAGAGTCCGGCGCCTCCACGACGCCGAAGAGCGCCCCCAAGAATTTTTTGTCCGTCCTCGTGCGTCAAATCCATCAACGACGGTCCGGCGAAGCAAACCGTCGTTGCGGCGGCCGGCTCCCGCGGCGCTCCGGACCACAGCCGGGTCCGGCATCCCAACGCCTTCAATCCCAGATGGACTCCTCGATGCAGATTTTTATACACCCAGCCCGGGGTTTCCAGGCGGCTCCATGGAAAAACAAGGGAGAACGTGATGTCGCCGTCATGATATACGATCCCGCCCCCGGTCAACCGTCGAATCATTGGAAACGTCCCCATCAGCCCGCGGGAACGCACCGTCCGGGCCACCTCCGCATAGTTCTGGAAATAGCCGAACGTCACGGCCCGCGGGACCGAGGCGCCCGTCCCGCCGGCCCACCGGAAAAAACGCAGGACCAAGGAGTTCGGGCTCCAACGACCCAAAAACGCCTCATCGAGCGCCATCTGGCCGCTGGCGTCCATGGGCGGACTCTCAAGAAGTATGGCGCGCAGACCGCTCAAAGCCCTCCCCTCACGGACTCAATTCACAGAGGAGATTATGGGGCGGGAAACAAATTTGCGCAAGACCCGGTGTATGAGGAAAAACGGGTTCGAGTCAAGACGAAACGTATTCTTCCAACGGAGGACAGGAGCACATGAAGTTGCGGTCCCCGTAAGCGCCGTCGACCCGGGCGACCGCGGGCCAAAACTTGGCACTGCGCGTATGCGCGGTCGGGAAAGCCGCTCTTTGGCGGGAGTAGGGATGGGACCACGCATCCGCGGCCACGGCCTCGGCCGTGTGGGGGGCGTTTTTCAGCAAATTATCGCGGCGATCCATGCGCCCAGTCTCTACGTCCCGTATTTCCTCGCGGATCAAGATCATCGCCTCGCAAAAACGGTCGAGTTCCGCTTTCGACTCGCTTTCCGTCGGCTCGACCATCAGGGTGCCCGGCACAGGCCAGGATACGGTCGGCGCATGGAAGCCGTAGTCCATCAGCCGCTTGGCGACGTCTTCGACCGAAACGTCGGCCGAGTCTTTGAAACGGCGCAAGTCGAGGATGCATTCATGCGCCACGAAACCCGCCTTGCCCTTGTAAAGAATGGGATAATGGGGCTCCAACCTCTTGGCGACATAGTTGGCATTGAGGATCGCGACCTGCGTCGCGCGCGCCAGCCCGGCGCTCCCCATCATCTCGATATAGGCCCAAGGAATCGGCAGAATGCCGGCGCTGCCCCACGGGGCCGCCGCGACCGGGCCGATGCCCTGGGCGCCTCCCACGGGCACGATGGGATGCGACGGCAAGAAGGGGGCCAAGTGCTCGCGAACCCCTATCGGCCCCATGCCGGGCCCGCCGCCGCCATGCGGGATGCAGAAAGTCTTGTGCAGATTGAAATGACAGACGTCCGCCCCAAGCTCGCTGGGACGGCATAGGCCCACCAAGGCGTTGAGGTTCGCTCCATCCATGTACACCTGCCCCCCATGCCCATGCACGATCTCGGTGATATCCAAGATCGTTTCCTCAAACACCCCGTGCGTGGACGGATACGTCACCATCAGCGCCGCCAGCCGGTCCCGATGTTCCCCGGCCTTGGAGCGCAGATCCCGGAGGTCGATATTGCCGTCGCCGTCGCACGCCACGGGCACCACCTTCAGCCCCGCCATGGCCGCGCTGGCCGGGTTGGTCCCATGAGCGGATTGCGGAATCAGGCAAACGTCGCGATGCCCCTCGCCCCGGCTCTCGAAATAGGCCCGGATGACGAGCAGGCCCGTGTACTCTCCCTGAGAGCCGGCATTGGGCATGAGCGAGACCGCGTGGAGCCCCGTCAGCTGTTTTAGGCGGGATTCCAGTTGCCTGAAAAGCTCCTGATACCCTTGGGCCTGCTCGATCGGGGCGAAGGGGTGCAGCCGCCCGAATTCCGGCCAAGTGATCGGCAGCATCTCCGCCGCCGCCTTGACCTTCATCGTGCAGGAACCCAACGGAAACATGGAATCCAAAAGCGATAAATCCTTGGACTGGAGCCGCCGAAGGTATCGCGCCATAT
>JACQPI010000095.1 GCA_016207585.1 Elusimicrobiota bacterium
CTTATCACCGCCCGCCGCGGTCTGGAACAGGGGCGGGAGGTTTTCGCGGTGCCCGGCCCCGCCGATTCGCCGCTGAGCGAGGGTCCGAACCGCCTGATCGCGGATGGGGCCGCGCCGGCTTGCGATCTGCGGGGCATCGTGGACGCGCTGCCGCCCTTGAAGGCGGCCCGCGTCCTGAATTCACCCGCCGTTAATTTGGGTGAAGTCGACGTCCAGGAGCCTACCGCGGAAGGCAAAAAAGTTTTACAATGGATCGGCTTCGAATCGATGCCCTTGGAGGAACTGCTTCGTTTTTCGGGCTGGAGCGTCCAGCATTTGACCGAGGTGCTTTCCTCTCTGGAGTTGGACGGCAGCGTGGTGGCTCAACCGGGACAATGTTATGCCCGTAAAATCTAAAAGTCCGCCGAAAAAACGAAGCGCTCCGCGCGTCGGCTCGGGGGCGGCCTTGGTCATCGTCGAATCTCCGGCCAAGCAAAAGACGATATCGCGTTTTTTGCATTCTGGCTATGTCGTGCGATCCTCGTATGGGCATGTGAGGGATCTTCCGGAACGGGCCTTGGGCGTCGATGAAAAGAAGGATTTCGAGCCCACCTACGTCCTGTTGCCTAGGACCCGCAAGCTCCTGCCTGAGTTGAAAAAACTGGCGGACCGTGCAACCACCGTATACTTGGCGACGGACCACGACCGGGAGGGAGAATCCATCGCGTGGCACTTGGCGCACCTTTTGGAACTTTCCGCAGAGAAGATTCGCCGCATCACGTTCCACGAGATCACTCCCAAGGCGATCGAGGACGCCTTGAAAAATCCCCGCGGAATCGACATGAGCCTTGTCCAGGCGCAGCAGGCGCGCCGGGTGCTGGATCGCCTCGTGGGGTACAAGCTCTCCCCTCTCCTTTGGAAGAAAATCAGGCGCGGCCTGTCCGCGGGGCGCGTGCAGTCCGTGGCGGTCCGGTTGCTGGTCGAGCGGGACCGGGAGATCAAGGCCTTCGAATCGGCTCCGTACTGGACTCTCAACGCGGCGCTCCAAGGAGGGAAGGACCTCCCGGCTTTCTCGGCGCGGCTGATTCAATGGCGGGGAGAAAAAATCGAATCGACGCTGACGCACGAGCTGTTCGCCGAAACCTACCGCGTGCAGACGACTTGTTTTAAAGCGCAAGCCGATATCGATGCGGTGGTCTCGGCCGTCCGCGCGACCCCTTTCACGGTGTCCGCCGTCGAGCGCAAGGAGGTGCGGCGCCAGCCCCAGCCCCCCTTCACGACCAGCACGCTGCAGCAGGCCGCCTCCGTGCGGCACGGTTTTTCCGCGCAAAGAACGATGCGGGTCGCTCAGAACCTTTATGAGGGCGTGTCTTTGGCGAAAGCAGAGGCCGTCGGGTTGATCACCTATATGCGCACCGACTCGGTGTCCGTGGCGCGTTCGGCGCAGGAAGCGACGCGGTCGCTGATCCGCTCCTTGTGGGGGGACCCCTATCTCCCCGCCGAAATCCCCGTCTTTCAGACCAAGACGCGGGGGGCCCAGGAGGCTCATGAGGCCATCCGGCCGACCGACCCATCCCTTTTGCCGGAAACGGCGCGCCCGCATTTGGACCCGGACCAAGCGAAGCTCTACGATCTGATCTGGAAGCGATTCGTGGCCAGCCAGGCGGCCGCGGCGGTTTACGATACGGTATCCGCCGACATAAAGGCGGGAGACGCGCTGTTTCGATCCACGGGCCGAACGCTTAAATTCGAGGGATATCTCAGGGCGTACCGAGTCGAGACGGAGCCCGCCGAGAAGACGGAAAACGGCGAGGAGGACGCGGAGGCTCTTCCGGAGTCCGCCGCGGAACAGGAGGGGATGCTGCCGCCCCTGGCTGCCGGGGACGTATTGAATTTGATCGAGATGGCTCCCCAGGAGCACCGCACGAGCCCGCCTCCCCACTATAACGAGGCAAGCCTGATCCGGGCTCTGGAAAAACACGGGATCGGCCGGCCCTCCACGTACGCGCCGACGATCCAGACCATCATCGATCGGGGGTACGCGCAACGAGGCGAGAAGGATCGCCGGCTCCTCCCTTCCGAATTGGGGGGCACGGTCACCGATAAGCTCCGGGAACACTTTCCGGAAATCGTGAGTTTAAGCTATACCGCGGATGTCGAGGAGCGCCTGGATAGGATCGCTGAGGGCCAGGCGCACTGGCAGCAGGTCGTGCAAACTTTTTATCGTCCCTTCGAGAAAGCATTGAAGGGCGCGGCCACGGCGATGAAAGCGGTGCAGCCCCGGCAATCCGACGAAAAGTGCCCATTGTGCGCGACCCCCATGTTGATTCGGGAGAGCCGGTTTGGAAAGTACTTGTCTTGCCCACAATTTCCTCAATGCAAGGGAAAGGTTCGCCTATCGTCGGAGGGGAAGAAGGTCGTTCCGGAAATGACCAAAGAGGTCTGCGAGGTCTGCGGCAAGGCGATGGTGATCCGGATGGGCCGGCGGGGGCGATTCTTGGCCTGTTCGGGGTATCCGGCATGCAAGAATACCTACTCGTTGGACGCGGAAGGAAATAAAATCGCCGCGTCGCGCCCCGTGGAGACGTCCCGTAAATGTGAGAAGTGCGGCTCCGCCCTATGGATGCGGCTGGGCCGGCGAGGCCATTTCTTGGCTTGCTCGGGGTATCCCAAATGCAGGAATCTCAAGCCGGTGTCCAAAGAGGAAGCGGAGTCGCTCCGGAAGGAAGCGAGCTCGAGTTCTGGGGCCGGCGGTTCCTGAACGAATTGCTCGCTCAGCGCAATTATTCTTCGCATACCCTGCGCGCGTACCGGGTGGATTTGGCGGAGTTTTTCCGTTTTTGCCGGAAAGGAGACGTTTCGAGCGTCGGCCGGGTCGGGCGGCTCCAGATTCGCGGGTACCTGGCCGCATTGCAATCTCGCGGTCTCCAGCGCGCGTCGGTCCTCAGAAAAATCTACTGTTTGCGAGGCTTTTCCAAGTATCTTCTCTCCGCGGAAGTCCTGCGCAAGGACCCTTTCCTGGGAGTGCTCCTGCCCGCGCGACGATCGAGGCTTCCGCGGTTCCTCAGCGAGGGGGAGATAGAGAGGCTCCTGGGCCCCGGCGCCACCGCTCAATCGGAGGGGCGGGCCCGGGGGGGGCATATGGGTTCCCGGGCCCCGCGCGGCGGGCGCGGCAGTTCTCCTCTCGCCCTGTCCCCAGCGACTAAAGTCGCTGGGGGCGGGCGCGCCCGGGCTATCCGCGCCAGGGATGCCGCGCTGATGGAGCTTTTGTACTCCAGCGGGCTTCGCCGAGCCGAGCTCAGCATGTTGAACGTCGGCGATATCGACTACGTGGGCTCCGACGTGAGCGTTTTCGGCAAGGGGAGGAAGGAGCGAAGGGTCCCCGTGGGCGCTCGCGCGCTTTCGGCGTTGCGGGATTACCTGGCGGTCCGCCCCACCTTGGCCCGCGAGCAAGGAAGCGCATCCCCTTCCCGCGGGGCCGAGGGGTCGAGGGCCCCTTTTTTTCTCAACGGTCGAGGCGGACGTCTTTCGGGGGAAGGCGTGGCCTTGGTGGTTCGCCGGTGGGCGCGCGGGGTAGGCCTTTTGAAGCCGCTGACCCCTCATATGGTGCGCCATAGCTTCGCTACGCACCTTTTGAACCAGGGGTGCGATATTCGAGCCGTCCAGGAGATGCTGGGGCACAAGAATTTGGCGACGACGCAGGTTTATACGCACGTTTCCTTGGAGCGGTTGAAGAAAGTTTATGAACAAAGCCATCCGCGGAAGTGAGCAAACCATAGTTTGACGGGAGGATAGCCATGTCTGCGCTGGTCGTCGTGGGGGTGCAGTGGGGGGACGAGGGCAAGGGAAAGATCGTTCATTATCTGGGGCGCTCGGCCGACTGCATCGCGCGCTACCAGGGGGGCAACAACGCGGGCCATACGGTGGTCTTCGGCGGCCGGGAGTTCGCCCTCCATTTGATCCCATCGGGCATCTTGTTGCCGAAGAAGAAATGCGTGATCGGCAACGGGGTCGTCGTCAGCCCTCGGGCATTTTTCGAGGAGATACGCCTTTTGGAGCGCCGGGGCGTGCGGATCCAAGGCCGATTGTGGCTCAGCCGGAACGCGCACGTCATCTTGCCCTATCACGTTTATCTGGACGCCCTCAGGGAGGAGCGCGGACGCGGCATCGGCACGACGCGCAAGGGGATCGGCCCTTGCTACGAGGACAAGGTCGCGCGCCTGGGCATACGGGTGTGCGACTTTCTCAAGCCGGAGGTGTTTCGCGCGCTCGTCCTCCAGAACCTCAGGGTCCGCCGCGCGGAATTGGCCTCCACGGCGGTTCCACTTTCGAAAATACGCGACGAGGTCTTCAAGGATTATCCGCGGCTTCGCCGCTTCATGGATCCCTATGCCGCGGACACGAGCCGCCTTTTAAACGAGGCCTTGGACCGAAAGCGGCGGCTTCTATTCGAGAGCGCCCAGGGCGCGATGCTCGACCTGGATTATGGGACCTACCCCTTCGTGACGTCGTCGAACCCCGTCGCCGGCGGCGTCTGCACCGGCAGCGGCATCGGGCCGACTCGCATCAGCCGGGTCTTGGGCGTCGCGAAGGCCTATACGACCCGGGTCGGCCTGGGTCCTTTTCCGACCGAGCTCGATGGCGCCGTTTCCCACTATATAAGGGAGAAGGGGCACGAATACGGGACGACGACGGGGCGTCCCAGGCGGATCGGCTGGTTGGACCTCGTGCAGCTGCGTCAGGCGATACGGGTAGGCGGCGTCACCCAGTTGGCCCTGACCAAGCTCGATACCCTGGCCGGAATCCATCCCCTCAAGGTCTGCGTGGCCTACCGCCTGCGTGGCCGCCGAATCGTCGACTTTCCGGAGGGTCGCCGGGATCAATTCGATGTGGAGCCCGTCTACGAGACCCTGTCCGGGTTCAGCGGCGACCTGTCACGGGCTCGGCGCTTCATGGATCTTCCCTTGGCGGCTCGGGACTATGTCGCATGGATCGAGCGCCGGCTGCGGCTGCCCGTAGCCATCGTGTCGGTGGGACGAAGCGAGGAAAAGACGATTCTCCGTCGGGCGGTATGGCCCCGGAGGGCGTGATGCGACGCGGCTCTTGACAAGTCAATATTTTGTGTTATACTAGGGGTGCCGGTTTGATTCGATCCGAAAAACGGCAAACCGTCCGCGAGGGCGGGGCGCAAAGCGTAGGGCCTGGGAGCTCCCAGGTCGCCTGGCTGCCGAAGAATAGAATGGGACGTCTCGGCTTTGGGTGTGGCCCGGCCTCGAAGCTGGCTATCTTCGGGTACAAAGAGATGGCTGGCGTTGCGCGAGGCCGGGCCGATTTTATAAGGTGACCAAGCGTGCCAAGGGAAAATAACCCCAAGCGGTTCTCCGGCAGGAGCCTTCCCCTGATCGCCGTTTTGTTGTCTTCTTCCGTCGCCGCGCAATCGGCTCCCCTCCCGCAGCGCTTCTCGGCGTCTTCCGGAATTCTTCTGCAACCTCGGCTGGTAAAAATTCTCGCTCCAGAGACCCATCCTGGGAGAGAAATCCGGGACGATTCCAGGCTGCACCACAATTTCGGCGAGGACATGCGCGGCAACCTCCTTCGAGTGCCCGCTGCGCCGGGAGTCGACGCGTGGGCCGCTTGGCGGTGGAGCCGGGGGTTGGATGTCCGCGACGCCCGCAACCGCCCCGTTTCGCCCCGGCGCATCGAGGGCGGGGTGCGCGACGGAATCCTCTCGGTGATGGGCTCGGCCGCGGCTTCGCATGAGCTGCCCCGCGCTTGGTTTCTGACTTGGTTTCTTGGGCGCGCCGCCGAGTCCGCCTTGAGAAACCGCATCCGATCTTCCGGCTATCCCCGCGGTTTGGTGGCGGGGATTTCCGCCTTGGGCCGCGCCTGGAACCGTTGGGTTGGAGGGGCGCTTGCGATGCAGGCTCCCGCCATTCCCATCGCTTCGACGGCTCCGTCCGGTCCCGATTTGTATCGAAACATCCTTCCCGGCCGTTGTGAGGTCCTCCGCTGTTGATTCGCCCCGCCTGGCGGTTCCAGTCTTAGTGCGATTCATATAACGCCGTTAGAAAATTCAGAAGCAGCACCGATTCACGTTGGCGGAGATATGAGAGAAGCTCTGGAA